>CAMCIP010000022.1 GCA_945874855.1 Brevundimonas vancanneytii | reverse complement strand
TGATCAGCAGCGGCGTGCCGACGTTATAGGGCAGGTTCGACACCAGATGGGCCGGCCCCTCGACCAGGGTCCGCTCCTCGACCTTCAGCGCATCGGCCTGGACGATGACCAGCCGCCCCGCCCCGTCGTCGAGTTCCTGCAGCAGGGGCACGAAACGCGGGTCCTTCTCGACCAGCACCACCCGGCCCGCGTCGCTCTCCAGCAGCGCCCGGGTCAGCCCGCCCGGCCCCGGGCCCACCTCGATGACGCTGCGTCCCTCGAACGGCCCTGCCAGCCGCACGATCTTGCGGGTCACGTTCAGGTCCAGCAGGAAATGCTGTCCGAACGACTTCTTCGCCGTCAGGCCATGGGCGTCCAGCTGGTCGCGCAGCGAGGGCAGGGGTGCGCTCAATGCCCGCCCCGTCGGGCCGCCATGGAAGCCGCCAGCCGGATCGCCGCAATCAGGCTGTCGGCGCGCGCCACCCCCGTGCCGGCGATCTCGAACCCGGTCCCGTGATCGGGCGAGGTGCGCACGACCGGCAGGCCCAGGGTCACATTGACCCCGCCCCAGAAGTCGATCGTCTTGATCGGGATCAGGGCCTGGTCGTGGTACAGGCAGACGGCGGCGTCATAGGTGGCGCGGGCGTCCGGATGGAACATCGTGTCGGCGGGCAGGGGGTCGGTGATCCCGATGCCCTCGGCGCGCAGGGCGGCCGCGGCCGGGCGCAACACCTCGATCTCCTCCAGCCCGATCGCCCCGCCTTCGCCCGCATGGGGGTTCAGCGCGGCCAGGGCCAGGCGGGGGCGGTCGATGCCGAAATCGCGCCGCAGGGCCTCGTGCGTCACCCGGGCGGTGCGGATCACCCGCTCCCGGGTCACCAGTTCGGGCACCTGGCTCAGGGGCGCGTGGATCGTCACCAGGGCGACGCGCAGGTCCCGCGCCGTCAGCATCATCACCGGCCCCCGCGTGCCGCGATACGGCAGGTCCCCGGTCAGTTCGGCGATGAACTCCGTATGGCCGGGGAAGCGAAAGCCGGAGGCATAGAGGGGCGCCTTGGCGATCGGCGCGGTCACCACGCCCGACGCCTTGCCGTCCATGGCCAGATCGACCGCCAGACTGATCCAGTCGGCCACGCAGATCGCATTGACCGGGTCAGGGCGGCCGGGGGTCACGGCGCCGGCCGTGGGGCTGTGGATCGCCGGGATGGCGCGGCCGAAGACGGCGGGGGCCTCGGCCGGGTCGGTGACCCGAACCACGGGCTCGCCCCTGCTTGCCACCAGATCGGCGTCGCCGACCACGACGAAGGCGGGCCCGGTCTCGCGCAGTGCCGTCCACGCCTTCGCCACGATCTCCGGCCCTATGCCCGCCGGTTCCCCCAGCGACAGGGCCAGAGGCGCGGTCACTTGGTCTCGATGAGGGCGTCCGCGCGCAGGTCGCGCAGATAGCGCCGCTCCAGCATGCCCAGCTGCTGACGTTGCAGGCGGTTCTCGATGTCCTGGCGGGCGGGCAGTTCGGCCGCGCCGGCGCGGCGACCGCAGACGCCCACCAGATGGACCCCCAGCTGCGTCCGTATTGGACCCACCACCGACCCCGGGGCCGCATTGCGGGCGGCGTCCTGGAACTGCGGGATGATGCTCTGCACATCGCCCTCGCCGAGGTCCGACCCCAGAAGACCGGCCTCGGACGTCGCCCGGGTCAGCATGTTGTCGCATGTCAGCTGGGGCTGCAGCGCCGTCAGGCGCGCCCCGGCCGCGGCCACCTGGTCCGGCGAGGCGGACTCCGGCAGCTCGACCATGATCTGGCGCAGGCTGACCAGCTGGGTGGCCGAGCCCTGGCGCTTGTCGCGCATGTACAGGATATAGACCCCGCCATCGACGACGACGGGGTTCGACAGGTCGCCCGGCTGAAGGTTCTCCATCGCCTCCTGAAGCGGTGCGGGCAGGGTGCCCTCGATCACCCAGCCGGCGTCGCCGCCGCGCACGGCCGAAGGCGCGTCCGAGAAATTCTGCGCCACCGACTGGAAGGGCGCGCCCTGGAGCATCTGCCGGATCAGCTGCTCGGCACGGTTGACGGCGCCCTGCATGCCGCCCTGGGTCTGTGCGGCCTCGAGATAGATCTCACCGATCAGATACTGTTCCTTGGTGGCGGCGTCGGCCACCTGGCGCATGGCCGCGTCGACCTGGGCCGTGGAGACGCGCGAGCGACTGCCGAACCGGCCGCCGACCAGCCGCCGCCAGGCGATCGAGATGCGGACCTGGTCCCGGATCGTCCGCTCCAGGATTCCGGCCTGGCCCAGCAGGCTGATGTAGGATTCCGGCGTGGCCCGCACTTCCTGCGCCATCGCCGCGATCTCGGCATTGATCTCCTCGTCCGTCACCTTGAGGTCGGGAAACCGCGCGATCTCCTGGGTCTTCAGCCGATCCTCGATCAGCGCCTCCAGCGCCTCCAGCTGCAGCTGCGGCAGATCCTCCTCGGTCGGCTGGACCTCGCTCATGGCGACGACCAGCAGAATGCGCTGACGCAGGTCAAAGCCGGTGATGATCTGATCGTTGACCGTGGCCACGACGCCGTCGGCGATCTGGAAGTCGGTGCGCTCGATCAGGCGCGGCGCGCGACGCGACGCCTGGGGGCCGATGGACCCTGCGGCCGTCGCATTCTGCGCGGGCGGCGGGTCCTGCCGCGGCGCGCCCTGCGCCATGGCGGTGGAGGCCAGACCTGCGGACATCGCCGCGGCCGTCAAGAAACCCGTCACTCGCATCGTTCGTCCTGGACCCAAAATCATCGGCCTCGCCGCCCGCGTCCGCCGACGCGAATCGCCCGATCGCCGCCCTTAGCGGCCACCCTCGCCCCGCTGATAGCCTGTACCGCCAAAAGTGGCGAGCGTTAGGCGCACATAGACGCCCTCCGACGGCCCGCTGGGCCGCACACGGGTGTTGTCGCGCCGCCAGCCCAGTTCGAAACGCAGGCAGTCGTCGTCGAACAGCAGGCCGATCTCGGAGCGCACGATCAGGTCGCGATCCAGGTCCATGACCCCCGTGCCGGTAACGCCCCAGTTGCCGGCGACGAACTGCTGTCCCGAGGCCTGGACGAAGGCATAGTTGCGGTTCAGCGGTCCCGCCACCGGATTGGACCGGTCGCGCACATAGACCAGCGATCCGGCGTTGCGACGGCCCCATCGGCCCTCCACGGCCCCTTCGGCGCGCTTCACCTCACCGGAATCGTCAATCGAGGCCCGGGCCCAGGAGCGGATGCCGTCACGCGGCGTGAAACTGGCCTGGACGATCCAGTCCGAGCCTTCGTCCGCCAGGCCGCCGGCGTCATAGGTCACCGGCGCGCCGGGCGCGGAGTCGCCCGCGACGGTCAACAGGCCCGGTTCGGCCTCATCGCGCCAGCTGCGGCCGACGAACACCGCGGCCTGACGGAAGTCGCTCCACCGCACCGTCGCCCGGGCGCCGCCCGTGACGCGCAGCCCGCCTTCGTAGAGGTCCTGCCCGGGAAAGCGGTCGATGCGGAACAGGCTGGTCTCGTCCAGATCGAGGGCCTGGCTGTCCTCATTGGGAATGCGGGGATCGAGGTCCGATCGGCTCGACGCCGACAGCTGGGCCATCGGCTCCAGGATCAGCGCGCTTCCGCCCGACAGCGGCCGGATCAGGGGCCAGCTGACATCCAGGCCCGCCGTGAACCGGCCCCGGCTCACGGTCTGGTCGGCCTCCAGTCCCGGCGCGGGCAGATCGGCGATCGAATACAGATCCATCCGCGCGTCGACGAACGGCTCCCACCGGACGCCGGCGGGGGACAGGAAGGTACGCCGCCATTCCGCCCGGCCGGTCACGCGCCGGGTATCGACCCCGCCCTGACCCGTCGTCGCGATGAGGGGCAGGGTTGCGGGCCCCAGCACCGGTGCGCCCACATAGTCGTCCCGGAACGTGGCCACGGCCGAGCCGCTCAGTCTCAGACGTCCCCCCAGGATCGGCCGGCCTGGCTCCCAGCGCACATCGATCAACGGCCCGACCACGGGCAGGGCGCCGTCGGACTCGAACACGTTCAGGCCCGGCGCCGCCTCGTTGGGAATGGCCACGCGCAGGCTCTGGATGTCGAAGGCGGCCACCGACAGATAGGACCGCGCCGTCTGCCGCTCGGCGAAGACCTGGCTGATCAGGCGCCGCTCATCGCCGTGATAGAGTCCATTGTCGGTATACGGATCACGTACGTCGTAGCGGTCGAACAGGGTTTTGTCCGACGTCCGCTCCATGGTGAAGCCCCAGCGCCAGGGCCCGGCCGGATCGAAGGCGCCGTTGGCCAGCAGATAGCTGCGGCTTTCCCGGCCCAGCGGCTGGGGCACATCGTCCACCCCGTCGTCGTCGACGTCGAAGTCGCCAAAGTTGCGGGCATAGGTATAGCCGCCCCGCACCGTCACCGCCCCGTCCCCGAAGCGGCGGCGCCACTGGACGTTCAGGAACGGCTCGACGCCGGTGTTGATCTGGGGGCTGAACAACCAGTCCTCGGACGGGGAGATCACCAGCAGATAGGGCTGCTCCCAGCTCAACCCCCGCTCACCGTCGAAGCCGACGTCGGGAATCAGCAGCCCGGAGGCGCGCTCGACCGTCGGGTCCGGATGGGCGAACACCGGCAGATACAGCACCGGCACGCCACTGACCTTGAACACCGCATTGCGGTACAGGATCGCCCTCAGGGCCTCGTCCTGGATCACGCGCTGGGCCTCGATCGAGATCGTCGGCGTCTTCGGCCGGCCCTCCTCGTCGCAGATGGGACAGGGGGTGAAGACGGCGTAGTTCAGTTCGTTCCGCGTTTCGCTGCGCCGCACGGCCGTCGCGGCCATCAGGCTGGATCCGTCTTCCAGCCGCGTTGCGAAATTCACCGCCAGTCCTGTCTGGGCGCCCTGCACCAGCTCCAGATAGTCCGCATAGACCCGGGTTCCGTCGGGCGCCGTCAGCTCGACCTCGCCGCGCGCCGACGCCAGGCCGGTCGCCAGGTCATAGGTCAGCCGCCGCGTCAGCAGGGTATGGCCCTGGAAGCGGGCGAAGGCGCGGTCACCGGTCTCGCGCGCCGCCTCCAGCCGGTCGCCGACCCGGCCCACCGCCTCGGCGTCCAGATAGATGGCGCGGTCGTCCAGGCCGTCGTCGGGCGCCGGCGGCGCCTCCTGCGCCTGGGCCGCGCGGCCGGTCCACAGGCTGGCGGCCACCCCGACCAGCAACAGGGCCTTGAACGTCTTCAGGGAGGGGCGGCGGGCTGGCATGGCCGTATCGATATCCGTCTCTCGCAACCGCGCCGCCCCCCGCCCGCTCCTAGGCGGAGTTTGCGCGCGACGCTAGCCGTCCTCTGTGTAGACCAGCAGGGTCAGGGCGGCGAGCAGGGTGAGCACCGGCGGCAGCCAGGCGGCCACGAACGGCGCGATCACCTCGGCCGAACCGAACGCCGCCGACGCCTGGTTCACGAAGAAGAAGGCGAACCCCAGGATCACGGCCGCCGCGCTCATCCGCGCCAGATCGCCCAGCCTCAGCAATCGCAGGGAAAAGGCCGCCGCCAGGATCGACATGGCCGCGAACACCAGGGGTGTCGCCAACAGCTGATGCAGTCGCAGCCGATAGCCTGTGGACGAGAATCCCGCGTTCTCGATCCGCTCGATCTGGGCGGGCAGGGACCAGATCGGCGTCGACTGCGGCCGGGCGAACCGCTCGAACGCCTCCTCGTCGGCCAGGCTGGAGCGCAGGTCCAGGGTGGCATAGCGCACCCCGCGCTCGCCCACCCGGGCCCCCACCGCATCGACCAGACGCCAGCTGCCGGCGCTCAGCGCAGCCGACCGGGCATCGATCCGCTCGGCGAAGGTCCGTCCCCCGCGTCCGTCGGCGATGTAGATGAAGAAGCTCACGCCCAGCAGACGGGCATTGGCCCGATCCTGGCTGTCCGCCCGGATGATCATCTGGCGCTGGTCGTCGCCCTCGCGCAGCCAGATGGCCGCGGCCTGCTCAGGCGCCGCCGAGCCGGACAGCCGCGTCCGCTCGCGCTGGAACAGTCCATCGGCATAGGAGGCCAGCGGGTTCAGCGCCGCGATCGTGACCACGCCGGCCAGCAGGGCGGCCCCGGCCGCCGGCAGCACGAACCGCCACGCCGACACACCAGCCGCGCGCATGGCCACCAGCTCGCTGCGCCGGTTCAGCGCCACATAGGCCCCCAGGGTCCCGAACAGAAAGACGAACGGCGCCAGCTGCAGGATCACCGCCGGCGACTTCAGCAGCATCAGCCCCAGGATGCGCGGCGCCGACAGGTCGACGTCCGATCCGACCCCGCGTGAAATCTCCACGAAGTCGATCAGCATGATCAGGGCGCCGATCACCCCCAGGGCCACAGCCAGCGACCGCGCCTGCTGCCCCAGCACATAGCGCTCGATACCCCCCAGCCGGATCCACGACGGCGCGCTCATGACGTCGCCACCCGGAGGGAGGCGGCCCGCGCGGCGCGACCCGCCCGACCGGGCTTCAGCGCCCGGAACAGGAGCCTGAGCGCGATCGCCGCCGCGGCCAGGGGCAGCAGATATTGCAGCGCATTGACCCAGTCGTTCCACGCGCCGGCCGCCATCAGGCCATAGCCCATGATCCGTACCCCCAGAAACGCCGCCGCGGCCTTGGCCACCCGCAGGCCATATCCCGTGCGGCTGAAGGCGCCGCCCAGGATGGCGGTCAGAGCCATGGCCATGGCGGTCAGGGCGTAAAGGGGCGAGGCCAGTCGCGCATGGCCTTCAGCGCGCAACTGTCCGGCGCTGCCGGCCGTGCGCAGCAGCTCCGGCGTCGGCGCGAAGAGCTGGTGCAAATAGAGGTCGGACGGCTTGTACTGCACGGCTTCGGCCTCCCCCACGAACGAGGCCAGGGGAAAGGCGTGGTTGTCGAACGACAGGAAGTTCAGCACCCCGTCGGCGGAGTACCGCTGCCATGAGCCCCGGCCCAGCAGCAGATAGGGCTCCCCCGCGACGCGCGAGAATCGCGCCTCGGCCGCGTTCCACGTCGAGACATTGGTCCCGTCGTCGATGTGGACGAACAGATTGGTCAGCAGCCCGTTCTGCTGGATCTGCTGCACATAGATGGTCAGTCCGCCCGGCCCTTTGACGAAACGCCCCTCCTCGACCAGCAGGGCGGCCAGGTCCGAGCGCACGGCGAAGGCCTGATCCCGCGCCTCGCGCTGCGCCCAGGGCTGGACCGCGACGTTGATCACCAGGGTCAGGGCCGCCACGATCACCGCCAGAAGGGCCGCGGGGCGGATGGCCGCCCACCGCGTCATCCCGCCCGCGAAGGCCGCGATCAGCTCCTGTTCGCGCTGCAGCCGCGTAAGGGCGATCAGCGCCCCCACGAACAGGCCGATCGGCAGGATCACCCCCAGCAACTGCGGCAGGGCCAGCGCCGTCAGCGTCACCATCACGCCCAGGCTGGCCCCGCGCTCGACCACGAACTCCAGCTGCTCGAGCGTCTGGCTCAGAATGCCGATTCCGGCCAAGGCGGCGCATGCGCCCAACACGGGACGCGCGATCTGGCGGAAAAGATAGCCTTGGATCAGCGTCATCAGCAGAAAGAAATCGCCATTGCAGGCGGCGGCGCGGTCGCTTCTAATACATGTCCGTTGGCACCCGCGAAACCGTGTGACCCATTCCGTTTCCACCAGGACCGGTGCGTATCCGCCGGCAGGAGTCCCTTATGAAGATCGAGTTCGCCGCCTCCGCGGCCGCCGCGTCCGCCCTCGCCGTTCTGGTCCATGACGGGCGGGTGCTGGCCGGGACGGGCGTCGATCTGGATGTGGCCGTCGGCGGTGCCCTGTCCCGGGCCATGGCGGCGGGCCGTTTCACGGGCGCGCTGAACTCCACCCAGCTGGTCGCCGGCGCGGCCGGCGCTGACGCCAACCTCATCGTTCTGACGGGGGCAGGTGATTCGGCCGGCTTCGACGATCTGGCGCTCGAGACGGCGGCGGGCGCGGCCTATCACGCCGTCAAGCTTTCAGGGGCCGAGGTCCTGGCCCTCGACGTCTCCCACCTGTCGGCCGGGCAGGCCGCGCGCGCCGCCTTCGCCGCCCGCCTCGCCGCCTACCGCTTCCTGAAATACCGCACCACGCTGAAGCCCGAGAAGACGCCCTCGGTCGGGACGATCCGCGTCGTCGCCGCCGACCCGAAGGCCGCCGAGGCCGCCTATGCCGCCCTCTCGCCGGTCGCCGACGCCGTGGAGTTCGCCCGTGACCTGGTCGCCGAACCGGCCAACGTCCTCTACCCGGCCGAGTTCGCCAGACGCGTCAAGGCGCTGGAGTCCCTCGGGCTCGAGGTCGAGATCCTCGGCGAGGCGGAACTGGAGACGCTCGGCTTCCGCACCCTGCTGGGGGTCGGCATGGGCAGCGTGCGCGAAAGCCAGGTCGCCATCCTCAAATGGAACGGCGGCGCCAAGGGCAAACAGCCGATCGCCTTCGTCGGCAAGGGCGTCACCTTCGACACCGGCGGCATCTCCATCAAGCCGGCCGACGGCATGGAGGAGATGAAGTGGGACATGGGCGGCGCCGCCGCCGTGGCCGGCCTCATGCACGCGCTGGCGGGCCGCAAGGCCCGGGTCAACGCCGTCGGCGTGCTGGGTCTGGTCGAGAACATGCCCGACGGCAAAGCCCAGCGCCCCGGCGACGTCGTCATGTCCCTGTCGGGCCAGTCGGTCGAGATCCTCAACACCGACGCCGAGGGCCGCCTCGTCCTGGCCGACTGCCTCTGGTACTGCCAGGACCGGTTCAAGCCGAAATTCATGATCGACCTGGCCACCCTGACGGGGGCCATGATCGTGGCCCTCGGCCTCGAATATGCCGGCGTCTTCTCCAACTCGGACGAGGTCGCCGACGCCATCGTCAAGGCCGCCCCCAAGGTCGGCGAAAATGTCTGGCGCATGCCCATTCCGGCCGCCTATGAGCGCCACATCGACAGCCCGATCGCCGATGTGAAGAACACCGGCAACGGCCGCGCCGGCGGGTCCATCACCGCCGCCCTGTTCCTCCAGCGCTTCACCAACGGCGTGCCCTGGGCCCACATCGACATCGCGCCGACCGCCTGGATCAAGGATTCCCGGAACCCGACCGTCCCCGACGGCGCCGTCGGCTGGGGCGTCCGCACCCTCGACCGCATGGTCGCGGACACGTACGAAGCGCTGGAATGATCCGCGTACAGACAAGAGCTCAAGTAACGACGGTTGCTCGGGCTTGACTTCTGCGATCAGGATGATGTTCACTCGATCCCACAGCCGGGGTATTGAACATGATCAGATTGTTACTGGTGTTGCTCTCTGCCATTGTCCTGAATGCGGGGCTCTCTTTACCTGCTTCCGCGCAATCCAATGATGACGATCATTCCTATATAAACGGAAAAACTGACGAGCAGTTGCTCGCCATGCTCGATGACTACGTGAAAACCGACTCCAGAACCTGGAGCTACAACCGTTATACGGCCGGTTCGATGCATGATATCGAGGTCACGCGACGGGGAGGTCGCGTCATCCGGATGCAGGCTTCCTATGCCTATGACGGCTTCATGGGCCGAATGCTGGGCTGGGTGGAGATGGATATTGAGTGGAATGGCAATACGGCACTCTACTGCATTACCTATCACGACTATCCCGACACCTGCCGACCCATTCGTGATCCGTATTGACTCCGGTTTGAGGCGGGACGCGGGTCGGGCCGTGCGGTGCCGCACAAGGCGAGCATGACCCCCACCCCCGAGATCTGGTTCTACCACCTGGAGCGCTCCGGCCTGGAGCAGGTCCTGCCCGGTCTGCTGGAGAAGACCCGCGAGAAGGGCTGGCGGGCCCTCGTCCGGGTCGCCACGCCCGAGCGGCTGGAAGCCATCGACCGTGACCTCTGGACCTTCCGCGAGGATGCCTTCCTGGCCCACGGCCGTGCCGATCGGCCCCACGCCGAACGACAGCCCATTCTCCTGACGCAATCCGGTGAGAACCTGAATGCGGCTCAGGCGCTGTTCATCCTTGACGGGGCAGAACTGGGAGCCACCGAAGGATATGCGCGATGCTTCATTCTGTTCGACGGGCGCGACGATGCGGCAGTCCAGGCCGAGCGCGACCGCTGGAAATCCCTGAAGGGGCAGGGGGCCGCTCTCGCCTACTGGAAGCAGTCGCCCGAGGGCGGCTGGCACAAGGCGGCCTGACCCTGTCCCTGCTGGCGGTCCTGGCCGCCTGCGCCGCCCCGGCCCCGGCGACCGACCCCGTGCCCGACTTCCGCCCCGTCGGCGTGGTCGCGGTCCCGGCCGGCGAGCCGCTTCCGGAACGGCCTTCGCCGGACCAGTGCGGCGCCGCCGATCTGCAATGGCTGGTCGGCCGCCCTCGCAGTGAAATTCCCGTTCCGGTCAACCCCGCCGCCCGGCGAGTCACCTGCACCACCTGCCCGATGACCGAGGACTTTTCGCCCTCGCGTCTGAACATCCTCTACGATCAGACCACCGACAGGATCCGGACCGTCCGCTGCGGTTGAGCCCCTGCCGAGGAAGATGACCCCATGAGAGCGCTCGCCGCCCTGATTCCGCTGACCGGCCTCGCCCTTGTGGCCTGTGCCCCCATGCCCGTCGCCGAGGTTCCCTCCGAAGCCCCGGACCAGTGCCGCGCCGGCCACTACCAGTCCCTGGTCGGCCGCAACCGCACCGACCTGCCTGCCCCGCCCGTGGGCGAGATCTGGCGCGTCACCTGCGACGTCTGCGCCGTCACCATGGACTACAATCCCCGTCGCCTGAACGTCGTCCACGACCAGCAGTCCGGCATCGTCGAAAAGGTGAGCTGCGGATGAGACGCCTCCTGATCCTGCCCCTGCTGCTCGTCGTCGGCGGCTGCGCGGCCCTGACGCCGCCGGACGGCTTGCCGTCGCCGGACCAGTGCGGCGCGGCCGGGGCCCAGTCCCTGATCGGGTCCCACGCCGGCGCCGTCACCTTTCCGGCCGGCAAGCCGGTGCGTCTGGTCTGCACCACCTGCCCCACGACCCGGGACTACCGCCCCGACCGCCTCAACATCCGCTTCGAACAGGCCACGGGCATCATCCGGTCGGTCATCTGCGGCTGAGTCCGGACGAGCGGACCTGCCTCAGCCGCCGCCATTCCGGATCGGGGCGGCGATCGACCAGCAGTGCCCGAACGGATCCATCACCCGGCCGTAGCGGTCGCCCCAGAACTGGTCCGCCAGCGGCATCACCGGCACGGCGCCCGCCGACAGCGCCCGCTCCCACCAGAAGTCGGCGTCGTCCACCTGCAGATGCAGGGCCACGCCCTTCGGCTCGACGTCGCTTTCATGGCCGTACTCGGGAAATTCGTCCGACAGCATCAGCAGGCCGCCGTTGATCACCATCCGGCTGTGCATCAGCCGCTCGCCGTCCTCGGCCAGGTTGCGGAACAACTCCTCGGCCCCGAAGGCGGCGCGATAGAACTCCACCGCCGCCTGCCCGCCGCGCGCGGGGATGGTCAGATAGGGCACAACGCCCCCGGTCGGGATCGGGTTGGGTTCGCTCATGGCCCCTTATCACCCGTCGCAGCCCCCGACGAAAGGTGGGACGCACTCACGGGGTCCCGGCCCCCGCCGCCCGTGCGGGCCCGCTAGTTGCGCCGCCCCAGCAGGATTCGGTCGATCGCGCCGGACCGGGCCGTGCCATTGCCGACGACGTTCGACTCCCGCGGAGCATGGGCGCTCTGGCACATGTAGTCGCGCCGGACGTCCCCGGTCTGGCGGCCGGTCGGGGCCAGCCGGGCGCTGCCGTGGCACTGCGCGGCCCGTTCAGCCAGGGTCATGTCGCGGCTGTCGCCTGTCGTGGTGCAGCCAGCCAAGGCCAGCAGGCCGAGGGCCAGGACAGGGAAGGCGATCAGGGTGCGCATCGGGAATGCTCCAGCCACGGCCGGTCAGCCAGCCTCTGTGAGGGAGCAGATACCCGTGCTCACTGCGCGTCAAGGTTGCCGACCGACGGGACCCGGCTGCCACCGTCTTCCTTCCGCTCCCCGCAAGCCCTAGGTCGTTACCATGTCCGACCTGTTCGAAGCCGCCGGGGTCCATCCGCCCGACGCCCCCCTCGCCGAGCGGCTGCGGCCCCGTGCCCTGGACGAGGTGGTGGGTCAGGATCACCTGCTGGGTGAGGGCGGGCCGATCCGGCGCATGGTCGACGGGGGGCGGCTGGGCTCCATGATCCTGTGGGGGCCGCCCGGCACCGGCAAGACCACCATCGCGCGGCTTCTGGCCCAGGCCGCCGGCTACCAGTTCCAGCAGATCTCGGCCGTCTTCTCCGGCGTCGCCGATCTGCGCAAGGCCTTCGAGACCGCGCGCGGACGCCGCGCCGCGGGCCAGTCCACCCTGCTGTTCGTCGACGAGATCCACCGCTTCAACCGCGCCCAGCAAGACGGCTTCCTGCCCTTCGTGGAGGAGGGCGTCGTCACCCTCGTGGGGGCCACGACCGAGAACCCCTCGTTCGAGCTGAACGGCGCGCTCCTGTCCCGCAGCCAGGTCTTTGTGCTGAAAAGACTGGACGATGCGGCGCTGGATCAACTGTTGAGCCGCGCTGAGGCCGCGGAGGATCGCGCCCTGCCGCTGAGCCCCGAGGCGCGTCAGGCGCTGCTGGCCCTGGCCGACGGCGACGGCCGTTATCTGCTGACCCTGACGGAGACCCTGTTCGCCTTGCCCGAAGGGACTGCCCTGGACGTCCAGGGCCTGGCCGGCACCCTGCAACGCCGGGCTCCCGCTTACGACAAAAGTCGAGAAGAGCACTACAACCTCATATCTGCGCTGCATAAATCTGTGCGAGGCTCGGATCCGGACGCGGCCCTCTACTGGCTGGCGCGCATGTTGAACGGCGGCGAGGATCCCCTCTATCTGGCCCGCCGCATCGTCCGTATGGCGGTAGAGGACATCGGCCAGGCCGACCCCCTGTCCCTGCTGGTCGCCAATGCGGCCAGGGAGACCTACGACTTCCTCGGCAGTCCGGAGGGCGAACTGGCCCTGGCCCAGGCCGTGGTCCATCTGGCCACGGCCCCGAAGTCGGTCGCCGTCTATGAGGCCTTCAAGGCGGCGCAGAAATCGGCCCGCGAGACCGGCTCCCTGATGCCGCCTGCCCACATCCGCAGCCCGGCGACCAAACTGCTCAAGGACCTCGGCTACGGCGCCGGCTACCAGTACGACCCCGACACGCCCGAGGGCTTCTCCGGCGCGAACTACTTCCCCGACGGCATGACCCGCCCGACCTACTATTCTCCGAAGGGCGAGGGCCATGAGGAGAAGGTCAAGGCACGGCTGGAGCGCTGGGCGGCGCTGCGGGCGGCCAAGGGGGAGGGGGCCACCTGACCGGCGTTGCCGTGATCCCGTTCCGGGCATACCGTCGGCCGCATCAACCTTGGGAGGGGTTCAATGATCTGGATGACGACGAAGACGCCCTGGCATCTGTGGGCCGTCGGGGCGGTGGCGGTGCTGTGGAACAGCTACGGCGGCTATGACTACATCATGAGCATGACCGGCGGCGCCGACTACATGGCCAAGGCCGGCATGACGCCGGAGCAGATCGCCCACTATGCGGCCCTGCCCACCTGGATGACGGCGGTCTGGGCGGTCGGGGTCTGGGGCGCGGTGCTCGGCTCCATCCTGCTGCTGCTGCGGATGAAGCTGGCCTTTCCCGTCTTCGCGGCCTCCTTCGCCGCCTTCCTGATCAGCCTGATCTACACCTATGGCATCTCCGGCGCGGGCGAGATCATGGGCTTCATGATGCAGGACGGCGCAAAGGTCGCCACGCCCATGATCTACATCATGAACGGTGTGATCACCGCCGGATGCGCCTTCTTCACCTGGTACGCCTGGGCCATGTCGAACAGCCGCGTCCTGCGCTAGTCAGTGGGGCGTGACCGACCGCACGCCCGCCGACCTGTCGTCTGAAGAGATCGCCGCCGTGCGGTCCTGGGTGATCCATGAGGACGCCCACGTCCTGGTCCTGGACAAGCCCGCGGGCCTGTCCAGCCAGGGCGGGCGGGTGCGGGCCCATACGCTGGACGACCTGCTGTGGGCCTTCGCCCGGTCGAACGGCAAGCGGCCCGATCTGGTTCACCGTCTGGACCGCGACACCTCGGGCGTGATCCTGGCGGCGAAGACCAGGCCGGCCGCCGGCTTCCTCGGCAAGGCCATCCAGGCCCGCCGCCTGAAGAAGACCTATCTGGCCCTGGTCGCCGCCGCGCCCGACCCGGCGCAGGGCCGCATCGACACCCCCCTGCTGCGCGTCGAGATCGGCCGCGAGAGCCACATGCGCGTGGCCGACGCCGCCGCGGCGGGCGCCCAGGCCTCCGAGACCCTCTACCGCACCCTGGCAGGGTCGCAGGAGGGGGCCCTGGTCGAGCTGAACCCCCTGACCGGCCGCATGCACCAGCTGCGCGTCCACATGGCCTCGATCGGTCGCGCCCTGGTCGGCGATCCCCGCTACGGCGGCGCCCTGACCCTGGCCGGATCGCCCGCGCCACGGCTCATGCTCCATGCGTGGAAGCTGACCTTTCCCCACCCTGAAGGCGGCGACCGGACCGTCGAGGCGCCCCCGCCGGACGACTTCCGTCGACTGGCACAGGCGGCGGGACTGACGCACGCCTCCCTCTCCCGACCGGAGAGGGACCGGTAGCGGCGTCCGCAATCCCGCGGGGAGACCCGCCCGGCTCGGTGCCCGGCTCGCCGCCTTCGGCTAGCGTCCGCGGGTCAGGGCCCGGTATTCGACCAGCCGCTCCTTGTCGCGGCGGACCTGGTCGGCCACGGCGTTGTCGACGTCCAGCGAGGCATAACGCACCCAGCCGTCGACCCCCAGCTTGTCCTGGACCGCCGCCACCGGCGTGCGCCAGCTGAAGTAGGACAGATAGCTGACGGCGATCCCCAGCAGGGCGGCCAGAATCTGCAGCCCCCGGAAGCCGGCCTCGCCCGTCTCCGGCGCGGGTTCCAGCGCCAGCACGGCCAGACCGATCACCATGACCAGCGGCGTCATGATGCGCTGCGCCCACCGCATCCAGTAGCGTTCGCGGCGGACCCGCCACAGCTCCATCTGGACGTATTTCTCGAGGTATTCCATCCGCGCGCCGATCCACATGGTCAGCCGGGTCAGATAGGCGGCGCGCCGCCCCCAGCCCTTGCCGTCCTGCTGGAACTGCGTCTCGGCCTGATCGGCCATGGCGCGGGCACTGGTGAACAGGTTCTGCAGCTCGCGCGTGCGCTGGACCACTTCGCGCGACAGCTCGTAGGAGTCGTTTTCCAGCTGGAACCGGTACTGGATGAACAGCACTGCCTGCAGGGCCCAGAAGACGCCGAAGGCCAGCAGCATGGCGCCGGCGGCCAGGCCCAGTCCCATAGGCTCCGATCCCGCCCAGCCCGCGAAAAGTCCGGGCCCGAGGATGGCCAGGGCGGCGAAGGCGGCCATGGCCCCCGCCTGGCTCAGCCGCTTGACCGACACGTGCACCACAAGGGCGCGGAACACGCGCCGTCCATAGTCATGGATGCGCGCCCGGATGTCGTTCTCGACCGGGAAACGCTCCTCGATCTGGCGCGCGAACAGGACGTGGAAACGGTCCGGCTTGCCGTCGGTTTCCCAGAACGGAAAGATGTCCAGCGGCTGGTTGAAATACTCGTCGATATGGGACGAGACGATGGCCTCGGCCTCGGGCGTCTGGGCGAAATACTCGCTCTCGGAGATGGGCCTCAAAATGCCGTCGCCGCCGCGCAGGGGGGCGCGGCTGTGGCCGGGCGTCGCGGGCGGCACCGGCCGGTCGGCCGAATCCTGGGCGCCGGGCGGCGGCGGATTGGCGGCGTGCAGTCGCGCATCGGCGCCATTGCCGCCGTGGCCGCCATCCGTGGGTCCGTGTTGATCGTCGTGCGACATGGCGATCCCGCCGATTCCCCGAAAACTAAGCACCAGTATGGCAGAGCGCGGCGTCCGCCGGACGACGTTCTCTCCTGAGGGGAAGCCTTCGCCGTTAACCGCGGTCCCGGCAAGTGAAGTTTCGGTCAGGCCCCCCCGCCAGCCCCCCGCATTACGACAGCGGCCAGCGCGCCATGGTCGCCGCCAGAACGGCCAGCAGGATCAGCAGGCCGACCTCGATCCGCACCCACAGCGTCGTGCCCCTCCGCTCGCGGGGCAGGGGCTGGAAGTCCGGGTCCGCCTTCGCCGCCCGCGACCAGCGGAGGAAGGTCAGGGTCGGCAGGATGGAGATCAGGCCGATCGCCAGAAACAGCGCCATCTTGGCCCAGAAGGCGGGACTGTCCTGGTATGCGACCCATCCCCTGGCCCCCCAGATCACGCGCGCGACCCCCACGGCCACGACCAGGGCCGCGGTCAGGCCGTAGCCTGCGTCCAGCCGCGCCAGCCGCGCCACGTCGATCTTCTCGCCCCGCAGCATGGCCAGTTCCATGGC
The DNA here is from genome assembly GCA_945874855.1 of Brevundimonas vancanneytii. Taxonomy (GTDB): domain Bacteria; phylum Pseudomonadota; class Alphaproteobacteria; order Caulobacterales; family Caulobacteraceae; genus Brevundimonas; species Brevundimonas vancanneytii_A. The sequence goes on along the minus strand of CAMCIP010000022.1, from coordinate 73 downwards.
CAGCATGATCGTCAGGCCGAACACCAGCACGTGGTGGGCGACGGCCAGTCCCAGGTCCAGCATGCGACGCCCT
>CAMCIP010000021.1 GCA_945874855.1 Brevundimonas vancanneytii | reverse complement strand
ACCCCCGAGGTGGCACGCGTGGCGTTCTGACCGTTCCAGATCGGAAAACGGGCAGGATCATTCTGGTTTGACCAATCCAGATCGCCCTGCACACGGCGCTGCAAGAAGATGCGCTCGTGCCCGGCATAGCCAACGTTCGCCGAAATCGTCAAAGGACCGCCGTTGTCCCACTCCAGCTCTATCCCGCCAATGTCGATTGTCTGGTCATCATCGACCAGAAGGCTGGCCACATCGACGTACTGCCGCGCAGTGCGTTCCGTATAGTTCCTGAAATCAAACTGCGTTATCGTTCCGTCGCTGAATGCATCAGCATCCTCTGTCACCAATGTCAGGCTTCTGATGACAGTGGGGGACCTGCTATTGTCAAGACGCTCAAGAGCATCTGCAACGCGCAACCAAGAGCGCATTTCCAAACGCTCTTCGGACGACTTTCCATGAGTCCAGTCGAAATTTACCTCAAACTGGTCGGAGGGCCGCCATTGGAATCCGCCGACATAGGTTTCACGCTGGCGTGACCGGTCCCGCCTGATATTGCGGACCCCGTCGAACATCGCACCCCTTTCGATACGCCGACTGGCGGTCAGGGTTTCGCCATTGAGGATCGTTCCCGGCAATAGCGTGAAGCCCCGAACGTCGAAGGCCTGAGTCTCCGCGCTATCCTGTATTCTGCTGGAATCATCGGCAACAAGTGCGAAGAAGGCGCCGAAACTGTCGTTAAACCTATTATTTAGGAAAATTGATGTCCGATGACCGGCGTCTTCGCCGAAGTCATTATAGGTTGTTCGACTTGCGCCACTTGCAAAGAAGTTACCTTCCCTGCGCGGCCTTCCTCTGCGTGTGGCAAAATCAAGCGGGCGCACCGTCTGCAGATCAACGGTGCCACCGATGCCACCCTCCATATCAATGGCCTGGGTACTCTTCGCCACAGTGGCCCCAGTAATCACCTCCGAAGGAAGTATGTCGAACGCAAATCCGCGGGCGTCAGTGCCACCCTCACCGCCCGGGCTTGAAAGTGCGGTCCTGCCGTTGATCGTCGTCTGTACGAAGCGGGGACCGAGCCCCCGGATCGAGATCCTGAATCCCTCGCCTTCATTTCGCTCAAGCTGGACGCCAGGGACGCGCTCAAGAGCCTCACCGATATTGTTGTCAGAGAACGCTCCAAGGTCTTCCGCCGTGATGGCGTCCACGATCTGGTCGGCATCTCGTTTGATGCTCACAGCCGAATCGAGACTCTGCCGCAACCCCAGAACTATAACGTCGTCGACCTCCGTCACGGCCTCACCGCTCGCGGGATCGGTTCTCGCTCGGTCGCCAGCATCCTGTGCAAGGGCCTGTAGCGGGACAAGGGCGGCGAGCACCGAGCCAATCGCAAGTTGAGACGGTCGCGCCCAAAGCGTCGAGCGGTGGCCTTTGTTGCGCTTCATTACACTCCCTCCCCGAAGTGATCAGTTTATTAGGGTTTCCCCACGTCTGGATAGACCAGCCTGCCCGGATTGGCAAGGCCAATTGTCGTGACCGAGGACCACCACGCCTCCAACTGACAGGTCTTGCCCCGACTTCCCGGAGAAACTTCGAAGTTTGAGCAAGTCTCAGCTGCATGGATGGAGCATATCCATCAGCTGGAGAGGGCGCTCACCCGAGGGGGTCAGCCCGAAGCACCGTGAGAAGACTGTGCGACCGACCAAGGCCGAGCCAACGCCACTCGCTGCGAGTCCTCACGGAGCGGCCCCGTCCCGCTGGCGGCGCGAGGATAGGGGCCCGGAAGGTCCATGCGGCCAAGCGGTTCAGGACTCTCGAGCAGCAGCAGGCACCCGTTCAAACGTTTGGTTCCGACCTGACACTCGTAGAGCTGATCCTCGAGGAGGCGGCGAAGACAACCCTCCAGGCACATGGCCCCGTCGTGCATGCAACGACCGCATACAGAACCACCGGGCTGTCTCCTACCACCGGCCCTGCCGCAAGTTAGGCCAGCACCATTCGACCGAGCAGACCGTCCTGGACAAGGAAGCGCGCTGGACCGATCAACCGGCGTAGTTGGGCCTTGCGGCTTGACTGCCGTATCACACGATCCCGCCCATCCCGCCCCGGGGCATTAGAACGAAGGACTTCAGCCGGCCGAAAGCCGGGGCACCGCAACCGCACCACGGATGCAGGCAATCCTCCCTGCCTCCGACTGATCCTCCAAATCGCTCAGCCGCCCCGACGTAACGAGCCCTCCTCAAGGCCTTGACTCGAAACATGTGGCCTTCCACCTTCGCAAGATCGGCCTTACCTGTTGGAGCGTACGGCTCCAACAGGCGAGGACGCGCCGGCTCAACGGGCGAGTTGTGTCGAAATCCAGAAGCGCAGGCAATTGTGTGTCCCAGTATCGCAGGACGAGAACTACAACGCCCACATCAACCGATCGGGAAGCCCTCGCCTTTCTCGCACTCACTCCACGCCGCACTACAATAACAACGCGCAGGGTTCAAACAATGAACAGCATACTGGCGACTATTTTGGTCACATTAATCAGCGCAGTAATCGCGCTGCCAGCCAGTGCCCAGGACGTTGAACTCACACGCGGATTTGACATTGTTCTAACCGGCCCGGAGAACGACGCGATCAACAAGAACCTTGAGGTTCTGACGCGCGATGTCACAAACGCCATGGGAAGTCCCCCACGCATAGCGCGCGTCCGCGACATTCCTTCCGATCTCAAAAACGCAATCATTGTGGTCAATGGACCAGCCAATGCGATCGCCGGTCTGCCGCAACTGGAAGGTTTTGAACGCCACCAGCTTTACGTTCATAGTGGCAATCTTATTGTCCATGGCGCGGATGAACTCGGCACTATTTTTGCCCTCTATGAGTTTAGTGAGCAGTTTCTCGGCGTTCCGCCACTTTGGTACTGGGCGTCAGTGTCGCCAAAACCCGTAGAAGCTATCGAAATCGCCGCTGATTTTCGTTTCGACTCGGGTACCCCCTACGTTCGATATCGAGCCTGGTTCCCCAATGATCAGGACATGTTCTCGCCTTGGAGAAAACTTTCGACGCTCAACGATGAGATCCTCTACGAGACCATGCTCCGACTCAAGCTGAATACTTTAGAAGTAGACAGCACTATAAACTACTCGCGAGCCAACCAGATTCATCGGACTACGCGAACCATCGCTGATTACGGCCTCTACATTACGTTCCACCATCCATCGCCGCTGAACTCGCGGATGCGCGACTGGAGCGCATATAGGGAACTGATGGGGCAGCCTCCTGTCGATCAATACATGATCGCTGATTTGCCGCAACTAGAGGAATTCTGGCGTTACAATGTTCGGACCTTGCTCGACAACGGGATCGATAAGGTCCTCTGGACGGTGAATTTCCGCGGTGACGGCGATCGGCCGTTCTGGGTTAGAAGAAACGGCGGTACAGTAGAGGATGCACCGACGTCGATGACGGAGCGCGCGGCATTAATGAATGACGTCGTTGCGCGCCAGGTCGAGATACTCCGGGATGAACACGGTGGTGTTTTTCCTGAAACTCGGATGATTTTTTATGATGAAATCGCAGACTTCATGGCAAGCGGTTTGTTGGAACCGCCTGCGGAAGAGAATCTAATATGGAACTACGTCGCAGCGCGTCGCGACCACTTCCCCAATGATGATATTCGTAATCAAGTTGTCCCCGACGGTATCAAGTTGGGGTACTATATGAATCTTCAGTTCACATCCACAGGATCCCACATGGCGCAGGCCGAGGGGCCCTGGAAGATGGAACAGAATTTCCGCTACGTAAATTCAAAGAACCCAACTCCTCTGACGTTCTCAGTAGTTAATGCTGGTAACATTCGCGAGCATCTCTTCACGCTATCGGCGAATGCGGATATGATGTGGAATTTCGACCAATACAATTCTGATCGCTTCACGCTCGATTTTACCGCTATGTACTTTGGTTCATCTGCTAGCGCAGAAGTAGCCAGTCTATATGGCGATTTCTTTGACGCCTACTGGGAGCAGAAGAAGGCCGACATACCAGGCTTTGATCGGCAGTACATTTTTCATGACCTGCGTTACAAGCAAGCCGTTGTGCAGATATCAGAGCGCTTTTTCGACCCAGTTGTTATGAACCCTCTCACAGACTATCCACATGAGCAGCTGGCAAGTCGAACCTTCCGTATCGTGCCCGCGGACTACGGTCATATGAATCAGGTTGAGGCAGTTATTTCAGGAACTGCAAGCTCGGCTGAACGGTTTCTGGCTGTCGCGGAGCGCGCCGACGAGATCATTGTTTCTATGGACCGGCAGTACGTGCGATTTTTTAACGACAATCTGCGCAGCCAAGCGTATTTCATGGCGCACCTGAACCTCGCGCTTCATTTCTATATCAGCGCGTACATCGAACCGGATACCAGCGCTCGGACACTTCTCTTGATTAAGGCGCTTGCAGCGGCGCAAGAAGCCAGGGCCAGCCTGCATCAGAGAGCCTATGGGCGCTTTAGCACCTGGTTCGATGAAGAGCGTATCTTCGATATGGACGACTTCGTGGACAGGATTGCTGCGACGTTGGAACAAGTGGATTCTCAGAAGTGATAACGCGGTTAGAGTTGCTGACCGGTCCCGTGGTCCTTGGGAAGTTGTTTGCAGGACTTTAGAAGTTTCGGCTGATTGATCCGCGCCCAGACCTTCGACAGTGCTGTCAACGTAACTCCGTCGCCGGGCCAAGATGTTCGCAATCGGTCACGACGCCACCGCCGCATTCCAGGCCGCGTGAGCCTGCGCTCTAAAGGCGCGCAGTGTGGTCCGGCTAATGAGATGCCGCTGGGCGTAGAAGGTGTTGTAGACGGCGGCGTGGACGGTCAGGAACCGCTGGGCTGAGGCGGCGCTCTTAAACCCAACCATCTGCCGCTCGCGCTTTCGGATCGGCAGATGCGAGTTTTCCGCGCGGTTGTTTTCTCGAAGGCGACCGGGGCGGTGGCGATCGCCCAGACCCAGCCGATCCAGATCGGCCTTGTAAGACCCGAGGCCGTCGGTGACGATCACTTCGGGCACAACTGGCTGATCTCGCGACAGCTTTCTGAGGAAGCTTTCCGCAGTGGACGCGTCTCGCCGGCGCTCGACGGCGGAGCCGAGCACCTCCCCTTCGGCGTCGACCGCGCGCCAGACGTACATGTGCCGCCCGCCGATCGAGCTCACCATCTCGTCGAGGTGCCAGCGCAGCGAAGGGGCTGGTCGGCGTCGCCTCAGGTTCCTGGCGATCTGCAGGCCGAACTTCCGGCACCAGTCGCGGATGGCCTCGTAGGAGACGTCGACCCCGCGCTCTGCGAGGATCTCCTCGACGTCCCGGAGGCTCAGATTGAAGCGGCAGTAAAGCCAGACCGCACGCTTGATCACGTCGCTTTTGAACCGGTGTCGCTTGAAGCTCAGTTTCGCCATAAGTCCCTGCCCTGCATGGACTTTTCAGCATATCAGCAGAGACCAATTAGCGTTAGACTGACAGCACCCGGAGATGACCCTGCATGTCTTGATGGCTCTTCATCTACCAGAAGACAAAGTAGATCGAGACCAGCACGAAAATGATCAGTGCCGCCGCGATGTTGAAGACGGGTCCGGTTGCGAACCCGACAACGGCGAGATCGATCGGCCGGCCCGCAGCCGGCTTCCCTGTGATCAGGGAAACCGCCGTGCCGATCAGCAGGCAGGCGAGGAACACGATCCAGATGCGGATCACGAACGGCAAGGCCATCTCCTCCAACCCCATCGCGCCAAGCACGCCCGCTCCGGCTCCACCCACAGCAGCTGGGTTGGCCAGAAGCCAGAAAAGGAAGGACAGGCCGACCGAACTGATCAGCAAGGCGAAGGCGCCGGCTGTATTCATCCGCTTCCAGAAAAGGCCCAGGAGGAACACGGCTACGACGCCCGGTGCGACAAAGCCCGTGTACTCCTGGATCGTCTGGAAAGCACTCTCGAACCCACCGAGGAAGGGCTGGGCCAAGACCAGCGCGATCAGCATGGCGGTGAAAGCTGTGACCCGGCCGACTGCCACATAATGGCGATCAGGATGGTTCGGACGGATCGAACGGTAGATGTCCATGGTGAAGATGGTCGAGATGGAGTTCATCATCGAAGCCAGCGAAGACACGATCGCGGCGATAAGCGCGGCGAACACCAGACCGCGAAAACCGGCCGGCACGAGCGTCATCAGGACCCCGTAGGTGCTGTCGGGCTGGGCCGAGAGCCGGTCCCCGTCCAGCATACCGTTCTGGGCGAGGTAAAGGGCGGCGATGCCCGGCACGACCACGATCACGGGAACTAGCAGCTTTAGCGCCGCTGCGAACGCCAGACCCTTCTGAGCCTCGGCCAGACTCCTGGAACCGAGTGCGCGTTGGATAATGTACTGATTGAAGCCCCAGTAGGAGAAATGCAGTACCCACAACCCGCCCAGCAGCGTCCAGATGCCCGGCAGGTTGGAATAGCCGGGATGGTCGGCCGCGAGGATCATGTTGAAGTGACCGGGGATCTCTCCAAGCAGGGTCGAGAACCCTGCAACCGGGCCGGCACCGTCAGAAACCAGGGACAAGGACACCCAGGTGATCACGAGGCCACCGGCGATGAGGACGACCACCTGAATGACGTCCGTGAGGGCAACGGCCTTGAGGCCGCCATAGACCGAATAGACCACGGCGAACGCTGCCAGTGCGGCCATGGCTGGCCATACCGCCAAACCCGTCACGGCATTGATCGCAATAGCGCCCAGCCAAAGCACGGCCGTGAGGTTCACGGCCGTGTAGAGGGTGATCCAGAACACCGCCATGATCGACTTGACCGACCCACCGAAGCGCTGCTCGAGAAATTGTGGCATCGTATAGATGCCGCGCTCGAGGAAGACCGGCAGGAAGTACTTCGCCACAATCAGCAGCACGATGGCGGCCTGCCATTCATATGCTGCAATAGCCAGGCCCACGACATAGCCTTGGCCGGATTGACCGATGATCTGTTCGGCCGATATGTTTGCCGCAATCAGTGAAGCTCCGACAGCCCACCAGGGCAGAGCCTTGCCGGCGAGAAAGTAATCTTCCGCGCTCTTTTCATGACCAGGCTTTTCCCGGCTCACCAGATTGGCGATCAGAAACAGCGAGACCGCATATGTCGCGATGATCGCGAGGTCGATCATTTCAAGTGCCATCGTGTCCCTCCCCTGAGATGGAAGCTGCGGTCGGCTCCGCCGCTCGATTCACGGGCGTCATTCGGACGCCTCAAGTTGCCGACCGCGCGTCTCGGGCACGAGTGCGGCGATGGCGATGAAGAACAAGGCAGCGATCACGCCGTAAATCGCGAAGGTTGTCGCCACTCCAAGCTGCGCCAGTTCTACTGGAAAAAGCAGCTGCACCAGGAAACTCACAAACCCGTTGATGAGGGCCACCAGTCCGATGGCCGCTCCGCGCACCTCTCCCGGAAAAATTTCCGACAGGAACACCCAGGTCACCGGACCCAGAGAGACGGCGAAGCTGGCCACGAAGAGCAGGATCCCGAAGAGGATCAGGCCGGCGTTCATCCGGGTTCCTGCGCGCAGGAGTTCGCTCTGGTGCTGACGGAAGGCCTCCACCCCCAAGGTCTCCGTGAGCGCCGTCTTGAAGCTGACGTCCGAGGAGAAGACCACGCCGTGGACGGCGGAGAGGTCGAGCTTCTGAACCTCGGGCCCGGCCAGCCCTATGGCCTCCGGGGTCAGCACGTAGTGCGCCTGCGAAAAGGCGAAGGCCACCAGCAGGGTGCTGACCGCGACGCCGGCAAGGCCGATGAGCAGAAGCGGTTTGCGCCCGACCCGGTCGACGAGGACCATGGCCAGGACGGTGAAGGCCACATTCACGACCCCCATGAGCGAGGCATTCAGCAGGGCCGCGTCGACGCCGACCCCGGTCTGTTCGAACACGATGGGGGCGTAGAAGTAGATGGCGTTCACCCCGGTGATCTGCTGCGCACAGGCCACGACGAGCCCGAGGGCCAGCGCAAGGCGCACCGGCCGGCTCAGCAACAGGGCGGCGGCGCCGGCCCGGGGCGGCGCTTCGGCCTGGCCGGTGACACGGGCGAGGACGGCCTCCACCCGCCCGGGGCCGTGCAACCGCGCCAGCGCCGCCCGCGCCTCCTGTGCCCTGCCCTTCAGGGCCAGCCATCGGGGGCTTTCCGGGGTGAGGGTGAGCAGCACCACCAGCCAGCTGACCGCCGGCAGCAGCCCGGCCCCCAGCATCCACCGCCAGGTCTCGAGATCGAGACCTATGGCCGACACCCAGCCCAATTCGGACTGGCCCAGCGCCTGGAGCCCGAAATTGCTGAAGTAGGCGGCGGAAAACCCCAGGGCGATGGCGAGCTGGTTCATCGACACGATCCGGCCCCGGATGGCCGCCGGAGAAATCTCCGCCAGATAGATCGGGGCCAGCACCAGAGAGGACAGCGCCAGGCCCGCCACCGCGCGCGCCAGCACGAGGCCGTAGAAGCCGTCCGCGAAGGCAGACATCGTTGACGACACGACATAGAGGGCCGCCACCACGCGCAGCATGGTGCGCCGGCCGAACCGGTCGCTCAGCACGCCGGCGCCAAGACTGGCGAACATGGCGGTGAGCGTGGGCACGCCGACCATCCAGCCGGTCTGCCACTCGCTCAGGCCGAACCGGGCCGTCACGGCGCCCGTGACGCCGGACATCACCACGACGTCATAGCCGAACACGAACCCGCCCAGAGACACAATCACCGCCAGCCGCATGGCCGCGGCCGCATCCGCCGCTGGGTCCGCCTGCACCCCGGCGGCACCTGCAGGCGGGGTGTCCGGCATCAGAGCTCGCAACCCGCGGATAGACCGGTCGCAACCAGACGCACGTCGGCAAGGGTCAGGACCAGGCCGTCGTCCGCCTCGATCTCGAACCCGCCCGCATAGGATCGAAGCCCGTCTTCGCCGGCGGCGAAGCAGGAAAGATCCAGCCGGCCGGTGCGCCAGCCCTTCCCGGCGGCGATGCCCAGGCCCTGGGTGACATCCAGTCCCACCCGACAGGCCTCGCCGCAATCGAGCCGCAGCCGTGCCGGGGAAGTCGGTGCCGCGTCGACGGCATAGACGATCTCCAGAACCAGTCCCGACGTCTCGATCGGAACGGCGTTTGCGCCGGCCTCAAGCCGCACGGTGCCCGGGCCATTCCACTCGAACCGCCGGGTGTCCTCCTGGGCCAGCCTGTCGACCGCGACCGCCACGATCGCATTGCTGCCCAGTGCGGCTCGCGGACCGGAGACGTTGGCTCTTGCGCCGCCGTCTTCCGATAGGACCAGGCTGAAGCCCGCCGCGGCACGCCCGGCGGAGACCAGGTCGCGCCCCTCTCCCTCGCCCTCGCTCTCGGCCACGCTCTCGTCCAGCGCCCCAACGGCGGGAGTGCCGCCCGCATAACTGCCTCCATAGCCGAGCGGGAACAGGGGGGCGTAGTCGTCGACTCCCGCATTCAGCGGTGTCTGGTCAGGCCGGGCCGGCCACGAAAACGACAGCCGCCCCTCGAAGTCGTGGCGCGCCTTGCCGGCGGCGTCGCCGATCAGAACGTCGGCGACACCCCCGCCCTCGGACCCCGGCAACCACGCCGCCACAAAGGCCTGAGAGGCGTTCAACTCGGGATTCACCCACATGGGGCGACCGGACAGGAAGACCACGACAGTGGGGATGCCTTGATCCCGCAACTGCCTGAGCAGGGTCAGCGTGGTGCCGGAATCGAAGTCGAGGTGGGCCCGGTCGCCGACGAACTCGGCATAGGGCTGCTCGCCGAAGACCACGATCGCCACGTCGGGGCGCGTGGCATAGGTTCCGTCCGGGCTGTAGACGACCTCGCCGCCGAACTGCGCGACCGCCTCCTCAATGCCGCCGAGGATGGACTGTCCGTTGGGGAAGACCGAGTTCGCATTGCCTTCGCCCTGCCAGTTCAGGGTCCAGCCGCCCGACTGCTGGCCGATGCTGTCGGCGGCGGTCCCGACCACGAGCACGCGGCTGCTTCCGGCGATCGGCAGCACGTCGTCCTCGTTCTTCAACAGCACGAGGGAGCTGCGGACGGCCTCCCGGGCGACCGCGCGGTGCTCCGGCGACCCGAGGCGTCCGTACTCCCCGGCATAGGGCCGTTGCGACGGACGGGGAGCATCCAGAAGACCCGCGCGGATCTTGACCCGCAGGATCCGACCGACCGCCTCATCGAGTCTCGCCATGGGGATCTCGCCGGAGCGGACCTGGGCCAGCAGACTGGCGTGAAGCTCGCGCCAGCTGTCCGGCGCCATGAACATGTCGACGCCCGCATTGAAGGCCTGCGCACACGACACGGGCGTGCACCCCGGCACCTGTCCATGCCCGTTCCAGTCGCCGACCACAAAGCCGTCGAAGCCCAGCCTCTGAACCAGGACATCGGTGAGCAGGCCACGGTGACCATGGACCTTCTCGCCCTGCCAGGAATTGAAGCTGGCCATCACGGAGAGGACCCCGGACTCAATGGCCGGAGGGTAGCCTGCCCCGTGGATGCCGGCCAGGTCGGCCTCGCCGGCGCGGTTGTCGCCCTGGTCGACGCCACGTTCCGTGCCGCCGTCACCGATGAAATGCTTGGCCGTCGCGATCACATGGGCCTCGCCGAGCCAGTCGGGCGTGCCGTGGACGCCCTGAAGCCCTTCGATCATCGCCCCGGCATAGCGGGCCACCAGGGCCGGATCCTCGGAATAGCTTTCATAGGTGCGGCCCCAGCGGTCGTCGCGGACGACGGCCAGCGTCGGGGCGAAGGTCCAGTCCTGGCCGGTGACACGCACCTCCAGGGCCGTCACCTCGCCTATGCGCCGGATCAGCCCGGGGTCATTGGCGGCGCCGAGACCGATGTTGTGCGGAAACAGCGTGGCGCCGACCACATTGTTGTGGCCGTGAACCGCATCCGTGCCCCAGAGGATCGGGATCCCCGTCCGGCCGCCGCGGGTATCGACGCTCGCCAGGAAGAACGCGTCCGCCAGGTCGAGCCAGGCCTGCGGAGGGGCATGCAGATCGCCGCCCGGCTTCGAATTGCCGCCGTTGAGGACGGAGCCCAGATGGTAGCGGGCCGCCTCCTCCGGCGTGATCGATCCGATGTCGGCCTGGATGACCTGACCGACCTTCTCCTCCAGCGTCATACGGGAGAGGAGGTCGGCCACCCGGGCCTCGATCGCGGCATCCCTCTCGAAGGGCGAGCGGCTCTCGGGCCAGACGGACGGGTCGACCCGGGGCTCCGTTCGCGTCGGAGCCACGGTCGGGGTTACGTCCGCAGCGTCGGTTAAAGGACCGGTCGCGCAGGCGCCCAGCGCCAGGGTGGACGCCATCGCCAGGGCGGCGAGGTGCAGGGGGGCTCGAAACGACGTCATGCCGGTATTCCTCATCCGCCGGTGGTGGCGGCATCGCCGCGATAATCAGGTTCGCAGGGGCCAATGGGTCCCGGCGCGTCGCCTTCCCCGGCCCACTCATAGACCCGGACGAAGTCCACGATCATGGATTGTGGGAAGACCTCGGGGTCCACGCCGCCGAGATTCTTGCGCTCGGGCAGACCGCCGCCCACTGCCAGACTCAGGATCAGGTGAAACGGCCGGTCGAACGGCGCGGCCGTCCGGCCCTTCGCGGAGTCCGCGGTGGTGAACCAGTTCGCGGGCGTCTGGCAGGCGAAGGCCGCGTCGTCGACGAACCAGGTCATGCCGCCTTCGGACCATTCAAGGGCAAAGGTGTGCGCGCCCCGGGCGAGATCGGGCAGGGTCACCGTCGACCCCGAATAGTGGTTGTCCGGCCACTCGGACCCATAGTGCAAGGTGCCGAAGGTCCTGTCCTCGGTCCCGCTGGCGCAGTCGTCGCACGGCGTGCCGAGGTTCACCGCCTCCATGATGTCGATCTCACCCGAAGCCGCCCATCCGCCATAGGCGGACTCCTCGGGAAGCATCCAGATTGCCGGCCAGACGCCCTGGCCGCGCGGCAACCGCGCACGCACCTCGATCCGGCCATAGCGCCAGGCGGCCCTGCCGCGGGTGACCAGACGGGCGGACGAATAGTCCCGTGAAACGACCTCAAGCGCCGTGTCCGGGCCGCGCATCCGCTCCGGCAGGGACGGACCTGAAACCGGCTCTCGCCGCGCCGTGATGACCATGGCGCCGTCGACGGTGCGCGCATTGGTCGGACTGTCGGTGAAACACTGGCGCTCGGCATTGCCGCCCCCCCAGCAGTCCACGTCGAAACTCCACTTCGCCGGATCGATGACCTCACCGTCGAACTCATCCGACCAGACCAGTCTCCAGTCCGCGCCGGCGGGGGCGCCCGCGTCCTGGGCCGTCGCCGCCGCCCCTGCTCCCGACATGACGGCGAGCGTCAGCGCGAAAAGGGCCTTGCGTCCGTAGTGCCTCATTCGGTTGCCTTTCAGGTCGACGCCCCGGGTCGGGGTCGGCAAGCCGGCTGTACCGGCAGCCTCATGGGAGTTGGTCTCGCGCCGTGCTCAGCCGACGGCCCGCGACAATCTTCGGTCCTGGTAACGGTTTGGCCCCGTCGAAGCGCGCAACACCAGACGATGCGGCACCACCTGGATGGAATTCTTCCTGCTGGCGTCGCCGTCGCCGTCCTGCCGGCAAACCTGGGCGACAGCCAGTTCGGCGATCTGGTCGTAGGACTGGGAAACGGTCGTCAGCGACGGCCACAGCTCCCGGGCCAGATGCACGTCGTCGAAGCCGGCGACAGAGATGTCGCGCGGCACCGACAACCCCAGTTCATTGGCCACGAACAGGACGGCGGCGGCCATCTCATCGTTGCAGGCGAAGATCGCTGTGGGCCGGTCCGGCAGTTCCAGCAGCGCCCGCGCCTCCGCGATCGCCACGTGGAAGGAAAAGTCGGCCGGGCGTATCAGGGCGGGATCGGGACGGGGCAGGCCGGCCACGGCATAGGCCTCCTCGAATCCCTGCCGACGCAGCAGCGTGGCCACGTGGCCCTGTCGTCCGGCCAGGAAGCCGATGCGCTCATGACCCAGCCCGAGCAGGTACTGGGTCATCTCCAGCGCCGCCAACCGGTCGTCCATGGCGATCGCAGGTGCCCCCGACACCGGCCTCGATGGTGAGATCAGGGCATAGCGCACGCCCCGGGCGTTCAACACGCGATGGATTTCGAAGGAGTCCGACAGGGGCGGCACGAGCACCACCTTGTCCACCTGGGACAGCGCCAGAAACGCGCTGACCTGGGTGTCCCAGCTGGAGCCTGCCTCATCGAAATGATGGACAACAAGGCAATGGTCGGCGGCCTTGCAGGCCTGGAGAAGGGCGCAGTACAGGCTGACCTGGTAGCCGGCCCCCGGATCCCCGAAAAAGACGCCGATGCCGCGATGACGGCCCCGGGCGCCCTGCGCCCCGGCCGGCGCAAGACCATAGTTCAATTCCCCGATCGCCGCCTCGATCCGCTGGCGCATCTTCTCGCTGACATTGGGGTGTCCACTGAGAAACCGCGACACGGTCTTGGCGGAGACGCCAGCTTTCTCAGCAATCTTGGCGAGCCGACCCATGAACCTACCGCGTATAAGAACCCGCCGCTCGAACGCAACCGTCGGGAAGGGGGCAGTCAAGACGCAAGGGCGCCGATGACGCGCCCCCCACGGCGGGCGGCTTTGCCGTCCGCCGTGGGGCCTGACGCCCTAGAAGCTGAACCGCCCGATCAAGGTGATCCGCCGGTCGTTCCGGAAGGCGGACCGGGTCAAGCGGGTCTGATCGAAATCGACCACCTGGGTTGTCTGCGTCACTTCATCAAGAAGGTTCACGCCCTGGATCCCGATCTTGAACTTGTCGGTGACCGTATAGAAGTACGAGCCGTCAAGCTGACCGGTCGATTCCCCGAAGATCGGGTTGAACGGGAAGATGTCGTCACGCGGCGTCAGCAGGAACTCGGACCGCCAGTTGTAGGCCAGGCGCGCCGAATGACGTTCATCTTCGTAGAAGACCACCGCATTGATGGTGTGTTCCGACATCCCGGCCAGCGGCAGGCCGGCGGCGAAGGCGCTGCGGGCGACGAAGTTGGTCGGGTTCGACAGCTCTCCGGCGTCCACATAGGTGTAGGTGAACTGGGTCCCGAGCCCGCTGAGGGCCCCGGGCAGGAAGTCATACACCTGCTGGTGGGCCAGCTCGAAGCCGCGGAGCGTACCGGTGTCGACATTGGCCGGCCCGTTGACCTCGGCGCGGACCGTGACGCCGCTGGGACCGACGAAGCTGCGCTCGGTCGTGCCCTGGGAAATCAGACCCCGCAGGTCCTTCTGGAACAGGGAGAAGGTGAGCGACCCGACCCGGGCGAAATACCATTCCACCGAGAGATCGTAGTTGGTGGACTCGATCGGAGTCAGCAGGCGGTTGCCGGTGAAGATCTGGAACAGCGGTCCGGTTTCGAGGGTTCCGGCCGACCTCAGATCGCCGGTGTTGTCGAACAGCGCGCCACCCGTGCGGAAGGCACCCAGGTCCGGTCTCGAGATGCCCTCGGAAATCCCGAGGCGGAACAGGAGACCGGGCCGGACTTCCAGGGTCGCATTCAGACTCGGCAACCAGTTCTCGAACGAGATGTCCGAGTTGTCCGCAATGCTCTCGCCCGTGAAGGCGGAGACGAACTCGGCCCGGCGCGCCGGCGACAGGCTGCAGTAGCCGGGCAGGGTTCCGCCCGGGGGCACCGTCGCGGGATTGCAGAAGACGGCGAGATCAGGCGCCGCGCCACCGGGGAAGCTGATCTGTCCCTCGGTCGAAATGGTCGTCTCGACATAGCGAAGGCCGATGTTGCCCTGCAGGATCCAGCCTCGGCCAAACAGGTCGTCAGCCCCGAAGTCGAGGCGGCCATAGAAGGCCGTCGTATCCTCGCCGACGTCCGAGATGTCGCCGGGCAGGAACTGCGTCCCCCCCGCCAGACCACCACGCGCGGAGAGCGGCCGCCATGTCGTGTTGAAAGGGCCGAAAGCCGCGCGATCCCAGAAGCCGAAGGTGTTTTCCCAGGCCGAGGTGATGGCAATGGATTGCTGGGTCGTCGTTCCGAACAGATAGTCGGCGACAGGATTGTTGCCGCCGAAGAAGATGCCGGCACCATTGGGAACCGGCAGGGGCGCATTGCCACCCTGGAAGCCGACGAAGGGGTTGCGCACGCTCGAGGCACCCGGGAAATCCCGCGCATACTGGGCGGTGCCGAGCCAGGGTGCCGACAGGTTGCCCCAGTTGGCGAAATTCGCATCGCGATTGACGCGGCTGCGCTCCGACCAGCGGGCACCGAAGCGGACCGACTTCAGGAAGCCGCCCTCATCGAGGTCGTACTCCGCATCGATGCGGGCGCTGTCCATCTGCGCGGTGTTGCGCGTCTGGTTGTCGAGCAGGAACCAGTAGAAGCTCTGGCCCGGGTCGGTGAAGTAGTTCGCGCCGCCGGCGCCGGCCGACGGGGGCCGGAACTGGACCGTCGGAGTCGACGGGCCCAGGCCGAGGAAGATGTCGGACGAGGTCTGCATCGCCGAGATGATGGAGTCCGCCTCCAGAGAGGCGTCGATATGCTGGAACTCGGCATTGAGACGCAGGCGGTCCGTCGGCGTCCAGGACAGGGCGAGCGAGAAGTCCTCGGTCGTGGCCCTGTTCTCCTGGTTGAACCGCAGGAACTCGGTCGGAATGCCGGCTCCCGCAAACTGCGACAGCACTCCTGACCGGAAGACCCCCTGATCGAAGGTCCAGGTCGTGCCGGGCGCCGGGGTCGGGAAGAGGGCGTCGTCATTGACCAGGGCGAGGATGGCATATTCGTCGAGGCTCAGATCGGCCTCGGCGCGCAGATACTCGACCGTGGCCAGGAAGCGCCCGTCATTGCTCTCCCACTGGCCCGTTAGCGAATAGGCAGCGCGGTCCCGGTCGAAGTCGGTCGTCCGGACGCCGGCCCCCTTGGGCACCAGCACCGAGCCGGCCGGCGGGAAGTTGCTCTCGTCGAAATTCTGGCCTCCGACCCCGCCCGAACTCACGGAATTCACCCGGAAGCAGGGGCCGTTCAGGGTCGCCGCCCGGTAGCAGGGGTCCGTCACCTGCGACGCGTCGGTGCGCGTGATGAGGCCGGACTCGGCATAGCCGAACTGCAGCCCGAACCGGCCGAGAGGCGTATCCCAGTTGTTCGACCCGAGGAACGAGAAGCCCGGCGACCACTCGTCGGCGAGATCGCCGTAGTTCGTCTCGATCGAGCCGGCCAGCTGGAAGCCCTGGCTGTCCAGGGGCTTCCGCGTCACGAGGTTCACCGTGCCGGCGATGCCACCGTCGATCATGTCGGCGGTGACGTTCTTGAAGACCTCGACGCGGCCGAGCAGTTCCGGCGACACATCGTTGAAGCTCAGTTCGCGACCGCCGGCCGCCGAGAAGACGTCCCGTCCGTTGAGCTCGGAGCGCACGAAGGGCAGGCCGCGAATGACGACCCCGGCCCCCTCGACGGAGAACCGGTCCGGATCCGAGGTCTTCTGGAATCTGCCGACGTTCACGCCGGGAACGCGCTGCAGCGCTTCAGCCACGGA
>CAMCIP010000020.1 GCA_945874855.1 Brevundimonas vancanneytii | reverse complement strand
ACCTCGGGCGTCCGTGAAGCCAATGCGGTCATCGCAATCACGCTCGACTTAAGCGCCCCCCTGCGGCGCAAGCAGGCCTATAGGCAGGTCTCGGAGTCGCCACAACGCCGTTGTGAGCCCGAAAGGCCGGTTAAGCTTCACGTCCGCGTCAAGACGTGACAATTCTCCATCACCTCGGGGGCGCACTGCGGCATTCTGTCCGGATTTCCTCGACTTATGCTGCACTGCGGCGCGTTTCCCGCTTGGCCAGCTCCACCGCGGCACGGAGGTCGATCTGGCCCAGGACCTCGGCCAGGTCCGCGTCCTCCACGTCGGCCCCTGCCTCGCGCGAGGCCCGGGCGAGGCGATGCAGCGCCGCCTCATCGTCTTCCCCGCCCAGGGCTGTCAGCCGAAGGGCCTCCAGCCCGTCCAGCAGGCCATGACCGCGCCGCAAGGCCCGGCGGCGACGCTCGGTCACGCTCTCCACGCCTTGAAGCGCCATCAGGGCAGACACGTCACCCGGTCCTGCCGCCGCCGCGGTCGCGGAGGCGGCGGTCGCGCCCGCGCCCGCCGAAGGCCCTGCCGGCACGGAGAAGCCCGTGCCCGTCCGGCTTGGACGCGCATTCTGGTGGGGGGCAACGCCCGAGGGGCCCTGGACCTTCATCGACGAGGGTTCCGGTTCATGAGGCGACCATGGTGGCCGTCCGTCACCGTTTGGTTAACGGCCCGGCAGACATTGCCGCCCCGGGGCCGCCAGACTGAGGCACCAGCCCTGTTTTTCTTGAGAGAATTCTTCGGCACGGACTTCGCAGGCGACCTGGCGTGACCCGCCCCGGAGACCGCTGTCGATGAAAAACCTGCTCACCGTCCTGGTTGCCCTCGGGGCCGCAGGCCTCATCGTCGACCCGGCCGCGGCCCAGTCCCGCATCAAGGACATCGTCGCGATCGAGGGCGTGCGCACCAACCAGCTGGTCGGCTATGGCCTCGTGGTCGGGCTGAACGGCACCGGCGACAATCTGCGCAACTGCCCCCTGACCCGCCAGTCACTGGACGCCATGATGGAGCGTCAGGGCGTCAACATCCGCGGGGCCCAGGCCAACACCAAGAACGTCGCCGCCGTCATGGTCACGGCCGAACTGCCGCCCTTCGCCACCCCCGGCTCGCGCATCGACGTGTCCATCTCCACCCTGTGCGACGCCAAAAGCCTGCTGGGGGGCACGATCTTCTTCACCGAGCTCCAGGGGGCCGATGGTCAGATCTATGCCGTGGCCCAGGGCTCGATCCAGACCGGGGCCGTCTCGGCCTCCGGGGCCTCCGGCTCCTCGGTGACGCGCGGCGTGCCCACCGCCGGTCGCATCGCCGCCGGTGCGGTGGTCGAGCGTGAGACCGGCTATGTCCTCGCCGATCAGAGCCAGATCCGGCTGACCCTGCGCAATCCCGACTTCACCACAGCCCAGCGGGTCGCCGCCGCGGTAAATCAGGCCTTTCCCAACAGCGCCTTCGCCGAGAACGGCACGGTCGTGACCCTGATCCCGCCCCGGGGCTATGGCGCGGCCGGCTTCATCAGCCGGATCGAGAACCTGCCGGTCATGGTCGATGCCCCGGCCCGGGTCATCATCGACGAGGTCAACGGCGTCGTCGTCATGGGCGAGGGCGTGCGCGTCTCCACCGTGGCCATCGCCCACGGCAACCTGACCGTCTCGATCCAGGAGAACCCAAGGGTCAGCCAGCCCGAGCCCTTCAGCGACGGCGAGACGGTCGTCGTGCCCCAGTCGGACGTCTCGGTGGAAGAGGACACCGGCACCCAGATGCGCATCGTCGAGGGCGGTGCCTCCCTGGCCTCCCTCGTCGCCGGCCTCAACGCCCTGGGCGTCACCCCGCGCGACATGATCTCCATTCTCCAGGCCATCAAGGCGGCGGGCGCGCTGCAGGCCGACATCGAGGTGATGTGATGTCCGACCCGATCGCCGTCTCCACCGATCTGCTGCGCCCGCCGCCGTCCCTGGCCAACAGCCCCGGTCGCATGCGCGAGACAGCCGAGGCCTTTGAGGCCTCCTTCATCGCCCAGATGCTGCGCCCGATGTTCCAGGGCCTGTCGACCGAGGCCCCCTTTGGCGGCGGCGAGGCCGAGGCGACCTGGCGTGGCTTCCTGATCGACGAGATGGGCAAACAGGTCGCCCGCGCCGGGGGCGTGGGCCTGGCCGATCACGTCGTCGCCCAGATGATCCGCATGCAGGAGGCCCGCGCATGAGCGCCGACCCGACCACCGCCGCCCTCCATGTCCGCGCCCTGATCGAGCTGACGCGGCGCCTGACTGCCCGGCTGCAGTCCGAGACCCGGGCGCTGGAGGAACGCCGGACCCGCGATCTCGTGGACGGCCAGGCCGAGACCCAGGAGATGGCCAACGCCTACCGCCGCGAGTCTGCCCAGCTGAAGGCCCGCCCTGACGTGCTCAAGGCCGCCACCCCGGGCGACCGGATGGAGTTGATCCGGGCCACCGAAGCCTTCGAGACCGTCCTGGCGGCCCACGCCCGCGTCGTCGAGGCCGCCCGCACCATTTCCGAAGGCCTGGTCCGCACCATCGCCGGTGAGATCGCGGCCCAGCGCGGCAGTCCCAGCGCTTACGGCGCCGCCGGCCACGCCACCCGACCCGACGCCCGGGCCGTGGCCCTCAACCGGACGGCCTAGCCCCGTCTCCGGACTGCGCCCCGGTCCCCAACCTCTCGTTAAGCCTGCCCGCTGACCGATTTCTTCACCGCTGCGTGACAAGTTGCGGCCCATGGAATCCAGATCGCGTCTTTTGGGTCTCGCCTTTGCCTCGGCCGACGCCCTTGTCGAGCTCGACAGGCAGGGCGTGGTCGCCTTTGCCGCCGGAGTCGGCGCCGTGCCCGAACACAGCGTGGAGTCGTGGGTCGGGCGGCCGATGTCCGAGCTTCTCGGCGTGGCCAGCCGGGCCGGCCTTGCCGAAGTCCTGGACAGGATGTCCCCGGGTGTCCGGTCGTCCCCCGCGGCTGTCGTGGTGCTCTGTCCCGACGGCCGGGTGCGTCGCGCCGCCCTCAGGGCATTCCAGCTGCCCGATCTGGCGCCCGCCGTTTCCTGCGCCCTGAGCTGGGAGGGTGAACCCTTCCGGCTCGACCTGCCCCAGGTCGTGCCGCTCGCCACCCCGGCCCAGTTTCTCGACCGCGCGCGCGACGTCCTCAAGGACGCAGGCCCTGACGCGCGCATTGGCCTAGCCTTCGTCGACGTGCCCGGCCTGGGTGATGTGCCCGAAACGACCGGTCGACGGGTCGAGGCCAGCCTGCAGGCTGCCTCCCACGACGGGCGCACCGCCTCCCGACTGACGACCGAGCGCTTCGCCGTCCTGCGCGACGCCCAGGGCGGGCCCGATCTGGCCGAAGAGGTGCGGCGCGCCGGAGAGATCGAGGGCGTGGCTCTGGAGCCCATCGCCGCCGAGGTGGCCCTGACGCCGGGCCCGTCCTCGGTCAACGCCCTGCGCGCGCTGCGCTTCACCATCGAGGGCTGCCTCCGCGAAGGGGGCATCGCCCGTCCCGACCAGGCCTTCGGCGAGCAGCTGAAGCGCACCCTGCGGGAGGCCGACCAGTTCACCAGCGTGGTCCGGGGCCGTCAGTTCGAACTGCACTGGCAACCGATCGTCGATCTCGACACACGCGCGGTCCACCATTTCGAGGGCCTGACCCGGTTCGGCGCGGGCAACGGTCCCGCACCCGTGATTCACATGGCCGAAGAGCTGGGCCTGATTGAATCCTTCGACCTTGCGGTGCTGGAAAAGGCCGTGGCGCGGCTGATGGCCCCGGGCGGCCGGACCCTGACCCTGGCTGTCAACGTCTCCGCCCACTCCCTCGCCGGCGACGCCTATGTCGCCGCCCTGCTGCGGATGACCCAGCTCGATCCGGCGCTCCGGCGTCGGCTGATGATCGAGGTCACGGAAACGGCCGCCCTGGCCGATGTGGAGGCCGCGGGTCGCCGTATCGCCACCCTGCGCGCCGCCGGGGTGCGGGCCTGCATCGACGACTTCGGGGCCGGGGCCGCCTCCTTCGACTGGCTGCGCGGCCTGGCGGTGGATTTCGTCAAGATCGACGGGGCCTTCGTGCGCCAGCTGGAAAAGGACCCGCGCACCTCAACCCTGATCGCGCATCTGGTCGCCCTCTGCGCCTCGCTGAAGGTCGAGGTCATCGGCGAGATGATCGAGGACGAAGCGACGGCCGACCAGCTGCGCGATCTGGGCGTCCGCTACGGTCAGGGTTGGCTGTTCGGGCGCGCCGAGGCTGAACCGATCCTCGTTCGACCTACCCGTGCTGCAGCGCGTCGAATGGGCGTGGTCGAAGCCTGGGGCTGACCGCCCGCCGGTGTCAGCGGCGGGGCCGACGGGCCCTTGCGGGAACGGCCCTGGGCTTGGGCTGGGCGGCGGCCCAGGCGGCGGCCAGACCGGCAGCGGCCAGGCCCATCGCGATTTCCACCGGTCCGATCATGATCCGTATCCCACGCTATAACGTGCACTGAGGATGGGGTCGAAAGCCCGCCTGCGCAAGCAGAATCGGGCATGGTCATTCCGTCGCAGGGTTAATGCGCAGGCGGGCCTTGCATCGATCGTGCGCCAAACGCGGGTCAGGGAGGTGTGCCCTGCCCCCTGTCGGGGCAACCCGGCGCTCGCAGCAAATCCGCGAGACCAGCCTGTTCCCTGACCGCCTTCGACATCGGGCGCTCACGAAGTTCCCACTTCGTTCTTGCTGAATCGCGCGATTTGATCCCCATATGGCGGGGTCGCGCCGGGCTTGTCCGGCCCCCTCGCCTCCTCCGGATTCCATGACCGAGAAGCATGACTTCATCCGCGTGCGCGGTGCGCGCGACCACAATCTCAAGGGCGTCGACGTCGACATCCCGCGCGAGAAGCTGGTCGTGGTCACGGGTCTGTCGGGGTCGGGCAAGTCGTCCCTGGCCTTTGACACCATCTATGCCGAGGGCCAGCGTCGCTATGTCGAGAGCCTGAGCGCCTATGCCCGCCAGTTCCTCGAGCTGATGGGCAAGCCCGATGTGGACCTGATCGAGGGCCTCTCGCCGGCCATTTCGATCGAGCAGAAGACCACCAGCCGCAACCCGCGCTCCACCGTCGGCACGGTGACCGAGATCCACGACTATATGCGCCTTCTGTGGGCGCGGGTGGGGGTGCCCTATTCGCCCGCCACCGGCCTGCCGATCGAGAGCCAGACCGTCAGCCAGATGGTCGACAAGCTGGTCGCCCTGCCCGACGGCGAGCGCCTGCTGCTGCTGGCCCCGGTCGTGCGCGGCCGCAAGGGCGAGTACCGCAAGGAGATCGCCGAGTGGCAGCGCGCCGGCTTCCAGCGCCTCAAGATCGACGGCCAGTTCCACGCCATCGAGGACGCGCCGGCGCTGGACAAGAAGTTCAAGCACGACATCGACGTGGTCGTGGACCGCATCGTCACCAAGGCCGGTCAGGAGGCGCGCTATGCCGACAGCCTGCAGACCGCGCTCGGCCTGGCCGACGGCATCGCCGTGGCCGAATGGGCCGCGCCCGCCTCGGGGGTGCCGGAGGGCGAGGCCCCGCGGCGCCTGACCTTTTCCGAACGCTTCGCCTGCCCCGTATCCGGCTTCACCATCTCGGAGATCGAGCCGCGGCTCTTCTCCTTCAACAATCCCTTCGGCGCCTGCCCGACCTGCGATGGTCTGGGGGTCAAGCTGGCCTTCGGGGCCGATCTGGTGGTGCCCGATCCGGACAAGACCCTGCACGGCGGCGCCGTGGCCCCTTGGTCGCGAGGCCCCTCGCCGCTCTACACCCAGACGCTGCAGGCGCTGGCGCGCCACTATGGCTTCTCGATGGACCAGGCCTGGCGCGACCTGCCGCAACAGGCGCGCGACGTCATCCTGCTGGGCTCGGGGTCCCAGAAGATCAAATTCGTCTATGACGACAACGCCCGCAAATATGAGACCCTGAAAACCTTCGAGGGCGTCCTGCCCAATCTGGAGCGGCGCTGGCGCGAGACCGACTCATCCTGGGTGCGGGAGGAACTGGGCCGCTATCAGTCAGAGACCCCGTGCGAGGCCTGCGGCGGCAAGCGGCTCAAGCCCGAGGCCCTCGCCGTCAAGATCGCCGGCGAGGACATCGCCGAGATCAGCTGGTTGTCGATCTCCAAGGCCTATCTCTGGTTCTCGACCCTCGAGGACACCCTCACCGCCAAGCAGATGGAGATCGCCCGGCGCATCCTGAAGGAGATCACCGACCGGCTGCGCTTCCTCAACAACGTCGGTCTCGACTACCTCAACCTGTCGCGCAGTTCCGGCACCCTGTCGGGCGGCGAGAGCCAGCGCATCCGCCTCGCCTCCCAGATCGGCTCGGGCCTGACCGGCGTCCTCTATGTGCTGGACGAGCCCTCGATCGGCCTGCACCAGCGCGACAACTCCCGCCTGCTCGACTCCCTGCGCGGGCTGCGCGACCTCGGCAATTCAGTTCTGGTGGTCGAGCATGACGAGGAGGCGATCCTGACCGCCGACCACGTCATCGACATGGGCCCCGCCGCCGGCGTCCACGGCGGCCGGGTGTGCGCCGAGGGCACGCCCGCCCAGGTCATGGCCAACCCCGGCTCCCTGACCGGCAAATATCTGACCGGCGAGCGCGAGATCGAACTGCCCGCCGACGGTCGCCGCCCGGTGGACCGCAAGAAGCTGCTGCGCATCTCCGGCGCCCGCGGCAACAATCTCAAGGGCGTAACGGGCGAGATCCCCGTCGGCCTGTTCACCTGCGTCACCGGCGTGTCCGGCGGTGGCAAGTCCACCTTCACGATCGAGACCCTGTACAAGGCCGCCGCCCGGCGGCTGCACAATGCGTCCGACGCCCCCGCCCCCTTCGACCGGATCGAGGGGCTGGAACTGTTCGACAAGGTCATCGACATCGACCAGTCGCCCATCGGCCGCACGCCGCGCTCCAACCCGGCCACCTACACGGGCGCCTTCGGCCCCATCCGCGACTGGTACGCCGGCCTGCCCGAGTCAAAGGCCCGGGGTTACGGTCCCGGCCGCTTCAGCTTCAACGTCAAGGGCGGCCGCTGCGAGGCCTGCCAGGGCGACGGCCTGATCAAGATCGAGATGCATTTCCTGCCCGACGTCTACGTCACCTGCGACGTCTGCAAGGGCCGGCGCTACAACCGCGAAACCCTTGAAATCGTTTTCAAAGGCAAGAGCATATCTGACGTTCTCGACATGACGGTCGAAGAGGCCGCCGTCTTCTTCAAGGCCGTGCCCTCGATCCGTGACAAGATGCTGACGCTGGAACGGGTCGGCCTCGGCTACGTCCAGGTCGGCCAGTCCGCCACAACCCTGTCGGGCGGTGAGGCCCAGCGCGTGAAACTGTCCAAGGAGCTGTCCAAGCGGGCCACCGGCAAGACCCTCTACATCCTCGACGAGCCCACGACGGGCCTGCATTTCGAGGACACCCGCAAGCTGCTGGAGGTGCTTCAGGAACTGGTCGAGGCCGGCAACACCATCGTGGTGATCGAGCACAATCTCGACGTCATCAAGGTGGCCGACTGGCTGCTGGACTTCGGGCCGGAAGGCGGCGACGGCGGCGGCGAGATCGTGGCCGTTGGCACCCCGGAGCAGGTCGCCGCCAACCCTGCCAGCTGGACCGGAAGATATCTCAAGGAGATCCTCGACCGCCACGAGACCCGCCGCAAGGCGCGGGTGGCGGCCCTGAAGCCGGACACGCCGAAAAGGAAGACGGCCTGACCGGCCCTCAGCCCTTCAGGTCGCGCCAGGCCGCCGAGAAGGGCGCATAGACCACGCCGACCGTCAGGGCATAGACGGCGGCATTGATCACGGCGCTGACCAGCATCCAGGGGTTGAAGGTACGATAGGCCTCGAACATTGCGGCCGGGTCGGTCCCGCTCATGCCGCCGAACGCGGTCATGCTGGACATCAACGTCAGCGGGGCGACCACCACCAGGGACAGCAGGCCAATCACCATGGCCATGATCCCGGCCAGGATGGCCATGCCCAGAAGCGGCCAGAACCGCCCCCGGGTCAGACGGAAGGAGTCGAAGAAGGCCATCCGCCGCTCGGCGAGCGTGATCGGCACGGCCAGACTCCACCGCACGGCCAGCCAGACCATCAGACCGAGCGCGCCGATGATCCCGGCCAACACCAGCAGCCCGGCCCAGGCCTGGCTGATGGCGGCCGCAATGGCTCCGAGGATGATGACCCCCAGAATACAGGCCAGATAGACGCCGAACAGCGCCAGCCCGAGCACCAGGGTGACGACGAAGACCCGGACCTCGTCCATCGACAGCCGGACATAGCCGAAGGCCCGTTCCGACGGCCGGACCACCGCGCGCGCGACCGCTGCCGTCAGAATGCTGGTGACGGCCAGTTGCAGGGGCAAGAGCCAGGCGAGGCCGGCGAAGGCCGCGCCCATCGTCCCCAGCAACGCCATGGCCTCCTCGGGCGTAGGCTCGCCGCCGACACCCGACGGGACCATGGCCTCCGTCATCTGGATGAACGCAATCCAGGAGTCCGCGCTCAGGCCCATGGCCACGAGCCCCGCCACACTGATCAGGGCATAGAGGGACGCCCACCACAGCAGGGCCAGCGGATTGCGCCGCACGATGCGGAACCCTTCAAATGCTGCGTCAGTCGCCGAGAACGCCATCCACCCCTCCCTGGTCAGATCTGCCCGGACCCTAGACGGTCGGCTCCGGCGCGTCAGCCCCGGCCGGGACTGACGGGGGTGTCAGGCCCCGCGCAGCGACGGCATAGGGCGCCGTCCACAGGGCCGCGCTGAACCCCTGGAACCACGACAGGGGGATCAGGGCCACCGCACCGATGCCCAGCAGCAGCCCGGGATTCTCCAGCTGCGCCAGCATCCACGCCTCGACCGCCGCCTCGTCGGCCCAGGACTCCAGCCCGCCACCGAAGACGATGGCCGTCAGCACGAACAGGATCAGGAAGCCGATGCCGATGAGGATCGACACGCCGATCAGGGCCAGCCCCAGCAGGAACAGCCGCCCCGTCTGGCCGCGCCCGGCGCGCCAGCCCGCGGCAAAGGCGAGTTCGCCCGTCATCACCGACACCGGCGCGATCAGGGCCAGCCGCCCCCAGATCAGCGCCACGGCCAGAAAAAGGGCCGTGCCCAGGCCCAGCGCCGCCAGCATCGACCAGACTTCGCCCGTGCCGACGGCGATGCCGCCGAAGATGGCCACCAGAAGGCCGCCCAGAATGACCACGAAAGTCACACCGACGCCGATCGCGAGGCCGATCACCGCCACGTAGAACTCATCCTTGCTCAGACGCACGAAGGCCGCGCCGTCGCGCCGCCGCCCGGCCAGCACGGCGCGGATCACCGCCGTGGTGACGAGCAGATAGGCCAGCAACCCCAGAATATTGGCCAGCCCGCTCCAGGCCTGGAAGATCATGAACTGGTTGAACGTCGAGAAATCGTCCGCGGCCGGTCCGCCGTTGGCCATCAGCTCCCCGTTCTGGATCAATTCGACCAGCAGCGGCCCCATGGCGGCGAAGGTGATGAAGCCCGGCAGGAGGCTGAGCAGCCCCCAGGCCATGGTCATGAGGGGACGTTTGAACGCCAGCCGGAAGGGTTCGCCCAGGGCCTCGCCGATGGAAAAACGTCGTCTCACGGCACTCCCCGCTCTCGTGTCCAGTATTCCAGCCCGCGATAGGCCGCCCCCATCGCGCCCGCCGCGAAGGGCAGCCACAGCCCGGCGATCGCCACCGCCGCGGCCGCGCCCTCGACGGGCCCCCGGCCCGCCAAGACGACCAGACCGGCCAGCGGCGCGAAGACGACGACCAGCAGAATGGTCAGCCGCCAGAAACTGCCCTCCCCGATCCCCAGGGTGTTCAGCGACACAGGCTGTCCCCGGCCCACGGTCGCCTGGGTGAACAGCGCCAGCCGCACGGTCAGCAGCACCGGCACGGCCAGGACGATCGCGCCCACCAGGGCCAGAACCGCCAGCCGCCACGGCGGACCGACGGCGCTCCAGTCCCGCGCCTGGATGGCCGCGACGTCCAGCTCCGCCATGCCGAACAGGGCCAGGGCCACCAGCGCCAGCACCGCGAAGATCATGGCCAGGAAGATCAGGTTCAGGGCCGCCGCAGCGATCATGGCCAGTTCGGCGCCGCGGACCTGCAGTCCGGCCGGGCCCAGCCCGTGGTGCCGCGCCTCGTGACCGAAGATGACGATGCGGTTGGCCGCGCCCCAGGCCGCCAGTGCGCCCAGCACGACCGCGCCGGTCTGCACCCAGGCCGCGGCCCCCTCGGGCCTCAGCAGGGGTCCTGCCGCCGCCACCCCGGCCAGATAGATCAGCACGCCCCAGGCCCCGGCCCAGACGGCGGGCACGGCGCGCGCGCCCGCAATCAGGGCGTCGGTCAGATGAAATCGCCGTGCGCTGGCCTGCGCCCTCATGCCTGCCCCCCCGGGAATGCCAATGCCCAGTCTATTCCGTCGCACGGCTGTCGGACCAGTCCGTGGCTGACGAAGCGCGCGGCTGTGGCTAGAAAGCCGCGATGACCTCCCCAACCGCGAAGATTTCCCCTGTCCACGTCGTCGGCGGCGGCCTGGCCGGCTCCGAAGCCGCCTGGCAACTGGCCCGCGCCGGCGTGCCCGTGATCCTGCACGAGATGCGCGGCGTGCCGGGCGTGAAGACCGACGCCCACCAGACCGACGGCCTGGCCGAGCTGGTCTGTTCCAACTCCTTCCGCTCGGATGACTGGGAATACAATGCCGTCGGCCTGCTTCATGCCGAGATGCGCGAACTGGACTCGATCATCCTGGCCTGCGGCGACGCCCATCAGGTGCCCGCCGGCGGGGCCCTGGCCGTCGACCGCGACGGATTCTCGCAGGCGGTGACGGAACGGCTGCAGGCCCATCCCCTCGTCACCGTGGTGCGCGAGGAGATCGCCGGCCTGCCGCCAGAGGAATGGGACAGCGTCATCGTCGCCACCGGCCCCCTCACCTCGCCCGCCCTCGCCGATGCCCTGCTCGGCCTGACGGGCGAGGACGCGCTCAGCTTCTTCGACGCCATCGCCCCCATCGTCCACGCCGACAGCATCGACTTCGACATCGCCTGGCGCCAGTCGCGCTATGACAAGGTCGGCCCGGGCGGCGACGCCGCCGCCTACATCAACTGCCCGATGGACAAGGCCCAGTACGACGCCTTCATCGACGCCCTGCTCCACGGCCCCAAGGCCGAGTTCAAGGACTGGGAAAACGTCCCCTATTTCGACGGCTGCCTGCCGATCGAGGTCATGGCCGAGCGCGGCCGCGAAACCCTGCGCCACGGCCCCATGAAGCCCGTCGGCCTGACCAATCCCCGCGACCCCCAGGTCAAGGCCCACGCCATCGTCCAGCTACGTCAGGACAATGCGCTGGGCACATTGTTCAACATGGTCGGCTTCCAGACCAAGCTGAAGCACGGGGCCCAGGCCGAGGTCTTCCGCATGATCCCGGGTCTCCAGAACGCCCAGTTCGCCCGCCTCGGCGGCCTGCACCGCAACACCTTTCTGAACTCGCCGAAGCTGCTGGACCTGCAGCTGCGCATGAAAGCCCGCCCCGCCCTGCGCTTCGCCGGACAGGTCACGGGGGTCGAGGGCTATGTCGAGAGCGCCGCCCTGGGCCTGCTGGCCGGTCGCCTCGCCGCCGCCGAACGGCTGGGCCGCACCCTGAACGCCCCGCCGCCGGAAACCGCCCTCGGCGCCCTGGTCGAACACATCACCGGCGGCCATCTGGCCGGCCCGGGCGGGATCTCCACCTTCCAGCCGATGAACGTCAACTACGGCCTGCTACCCCCGCTCGAGGCCCCGCGCGTCGACGAAGAGGGCCGGAAGATCCCGCCCAAGGATCGGGGCCGGGCCAGGAAGCGGCTGATGAGTCTCCGCGCGTTGGCGGCGCTCAAGGCCTGGCGGGACGCGGCCTGAGGCTCATTCACAGGTGCCGGTCGCTGGTGTTGCCCCTCAGTCTCCGCCCGTGCCTGGAACCGGCAGGTTCATCACCAAGATCACCAAGGGGCCTCCAAGGACACCAAGGGTCCTGAGCGCCATGGCGCAGCCGAGCTCCCGATCCGCGCCATGCGAAGAAGGCGGCGACCGCCGCGATCCTGCATCGTGCGAAGGGAGGCGCCGGGCCTGATGAGACCTCGCTCCCTTTGTGCTCTTGGTGGCCTCTTGGTGCTCTTGGTGATGAACCTCTTCAATGCCACGGGGTCCGGCCCGGCCAACGACCTCGCTAGATCTTTCCCCTCAGCGTCGCCCACGTCAGCCTCAGCCGCTTGAGCGGCTCCGGAGCATCGGGCGCCGTCAATGCCGCCGGGGCCACCGCCGGAAAGGCTGCCACGGGCAGGCCATCAAGCGCCCGGTTCGCGGCGGCCCGCAGGGCCCGCGCCTCGTCCCGCCGCCCCGTCTGCGCCAGCCCCCTCACCCGCCCGGCCTCGACCACCTTCGCCTCATGCCCCGGACCGGCCAGAATCCGCACAGCGGCCTGCATCGGCCCGACGAACAGGGCGTCCAGATCATGCGGGGCGTCCTGCATCCGGCCGACATGGCCCTCGATCAGGGCGTCGATCGGCCCGCGCTCCAGAGCCCGTCGGGCCACAAGGCCGGCCAGGGCCCCCAGCACCGGATGCCCCTTGGGCGGTTCGCCGGCAAACACCCCGTCCATCTGATCGGCCCACCAGCGGAACCGCATCTCCGCCAGCAGGGGCTGGGTGACCCGGGCCGGAATGGCCATCAGCTCCGCCTCGAAGGCGTACAGGGCGATCAGGTCGACCCGGGCCTCCGCATCGGCCACGAACCGGCTGGCGAGCCAGCGGTCGATGTCCGCGGCCCTGACCCGGGCGTCCGCATCGTCCGGGGAGGTCAAGCGCGGCGCAGCGGCAGGGCACCCCGGGCCAGGGCCCAGCCGAATGCCAGCAGAAAGACCGCCAGGGCGCCCTCAAGGGCGCGCTGGAAGACGCCGCCCAGTTCGACGTCGGCGATGATGGCCCCGAACCCGACCGCCGCCACGACCGCACAGACAAGGCCCAGGGGCCTCAGCCATCCCGCCGCGCCGGACCGGACGGCGAAGGCGGCGAGGGCCACCCCCAGGACGCCCGTCAGATAGCCGGTCCCGCCGACCAGATCGTGCATCATGGCGTCGAAACCGGCCCCGGTCCGGGCGCATTCGAAGGCGCACGGATAGACCCCTGCAGCCGACAGGCTGAGGCCGTACCAGGCCAGCATCAGACAGGCCACGCCCATCAGGACGTTGTGCCGCGTCAGCCAGGCCGCGGTCAGACAGAAGGCGGTGATCAACAGGCCGCTGGGCACGAACCCCCACCAGCTGACGGCCGGACCGGTGACGGCTCCGGTCGCGCCCAGCTCGCTGATGTACTGCCGGGCGTGGTCATAACCCGGATAGACCGCGCCTCCGACCAGAACCGTGCCCAGCTGGATCAGCTCCCCGACCACCAGCAGGCCGAAGGCGAGGCGGGCCGGCGTCATCCGCGGTTCAACCGAACAGCGTCTGGTACATGGCCATGGACGTCAGCATCGGCAGGCTGAGCAGCAGATTGGTCCGGCTGCCCAGCATGGCGACGCGCGCGGCCTTGGCCTTCTTCTCGTCGTCGACCACCACAATGCCCAGCGCCCGCTTCTGGTTCGGCCAGATGATGCCCCAGACGTTCAGGAACATGATCAGGGCCAGCCAGACGCCGATGCCCATCAGGGCAAAGGCCTGATCGCCCTGCACCAGCCCGCCGGCGAAGCCGAAGCTCATGACCTCGGCCGAATAGGCATGGCCGCGATGGATCATCACCCCGAAGCCGGCCAGCACCGTCACCAGCGCCGACCAGCGAAACCAGAACAGGGCCTCGGGCGCGATATGCTTGCCGATGGCCGGCTTCAGTTCGGCCGGGATCGACGGCATCACCCGGATCTGGACGAAGTTGAAATAGTACAGCAGCCCGATCCACAGGATGCCCGATACCACGTGGACCCAGCGGAACACCGCCTGCCAGAAGTCGGGATCGGTCGGCTCGCGCCCCGACACCTGCAGGAAGGCATAGATCATGACGCCCGCCATCACCGCGCTCAGCAGGATGGTGGTGCGGAAGTTCGACAGCAGCTTGCCCATCAATGGCCCTCCCCGGAGAATCAAAGCCGCACATTACATTTCCCTCCCCTTCAGGGGAGGGAGGATCGCGCAGCGATCCGGGTGGGGCCTGGTCGAACGCACCCCACCCTGGCGGCTGCGCCGCCGCCCCTCCCCTGAAGGGGAGGGAGAAACCGCGCCCTACGGCCGGCTGGCCATGCCCACCTTGACCGGTTCCGGATCCGTCACGCCGCGCTTGACGCCCCACAGCAGGATGATCGGCGCGCCGACGTAGATCGACGAATAGGTGCCGATGATGATGCCGAACATCAGGGCGATCGAGAAGCCGAACAGGGCCGCGCCACCGAAGATGGCCAGCACCGCCAGCACCATCACGGCGGTGATGCCGGTCACGACCGTGCGGCTCAGCGTCTCGTTGATCGACAGGTCGATGACCTCACGCAGGGGCATGGTCTTGTACTTGCGCAGGTTCTCCCTCAGGCGGTCGAACACCACGACGGTGTCGTTCATCGAATAGCCGATGACGGTCAGGATGGCGGCGACCATGTTCAGGCTGAACTCCAGCCGCATGATCACGATCAGGCCGAACACCAGGATCACGTCGTGAACCAGGCCGGCGATGGCGCCGAAGCCGAACTGCGGCTCGAACCGGAACCAGATGTAGAGGAACATCAGCACCACGGCGCTGGCCAGGGCCAGGAGACCGGACATGAACAGCTCGCCCGAGACCTTGGATCCCACCACGGCCACGTCGGAATAGGTCACCTGCCCCGCGGCCTGGGTGATGGCGGCCTCCACCTGACGAACCACCTCGGTCTGGTCGCGGTCCTCGGGGATCTGGAAGCGCAGGATGGCGGTCGAGCCGTCGACCACATTGGTGTCGCGGCGGGCGATGCCCTGCACCTGCACGTCGCCGAGGCCGAGGCCGTCAACCGCGCCCCGCACCTGGTCCAGCTGGATTTCCTGCCCGGCAGGCTTGGACACCTCCATCGAGGCCCCGCCGCGGAAGTCGATGCCCATGTTCAGGCCGGGCCAGAAGCAGCCGACGATGGCGGCGATGCACAGCACGGTCGACAGGACGCCGAAGGCGGGCGCGAACCTGACGAACTGGAAGTTCGTCTTCGTCGGCAGAAGTCGGATCAGGGGCCATCCACGCATCGCCATCACTCCGCGATCGGCAGTTTCTTGGGCTTGGCGACCTTCAGCCACCAGGCCAGTCCCACCTGGGCGACCAGCACGGCCGACAGCATGGAGGTGAAGACGCCGATCGACAGCGTCCAGGCGAAGCCGCGCACCGGTCCGGCCCCGAAGATGAACATGATCAGGGCCGCCACCAGGGTCGTCAGGTTGGCGTCGATGATCGTGCCCATGGCCTTGTTGAAGCCGGCATCCAGACTGGCGATGACGCTGCGGCCCTGACGGGCCTCGTCGCGCATCCGCTCATAGATCAGCACATTGGCGTCCACGGCCACGGCGAAGGTCAGGATCAGGCCGGCGATGCCCGGCAGGGTCAGGGTCGCCCCGGTCATCGACATGGCCGCCACAATCAGGGTGCCGTTCAGCAGCAGGCCGATGACCGAAATGCCGCCGAACAGGAAGCCGTAGGCCAGGAACATGAACAGCACGATGATCAGAAAGCCGACCAGGGTCGACAGGGCCCCGGCCGCCACGGCGTCGGCGCCCAGTTCGGCCGTGACCGTCCGGCGCTCCTCCACGTTCAGCGGCGCCGGCAGGGCGCCCCCGTTCAGCAGGTTGACCATCTCGCCGGCCGCCTGGATCGTATAGTTGCCGCGAATGATGCCGCTGCCACCGGTGATCGGCGTCTCGATGTTCGGCGCCGAGATCACCTTGCCGTCCAGGATGATGGCGAAGGGCTTGCCCACATTCTGGGTCGTCGCCTCGCCGAACCGGCGCGCGCCCTGCCCGTCAAAGCGGAAGCCGATGGCGGTCTGGTTGTTCTGGTCCGTCGTGACCTCGGCGCGGGTCAGGTTCTCGCCCGACACCAGCACCCGGCGCTTGACCAGGAAATAGCCGCCCCCCGCATCCGCCGTGCCTTCCAGAAGCTCCGAACCCGGCGGCACCCGCCCGGCCAGGGCCTCTTCGACGCTGCCTTCCAGATCGACCAACTGGAATGTCAGCTGGGCCGTCTGGCCGATGACGCGTTCCAGCGCGGCCGGATCGCTCTCGCCCGGGGCCTGGACCACGATCCGGGTCGTGCCCTGACGGGTGATCGACGGTTCGCGGGTGCCCAGTCCGTCGATGCGGCGGCGCACCACCTCGATCGACTGATCGACCGCGGTCGAGGCCATGCCGTCCATGGCCTGGGGGGTGAAGGCCACCCGCACCCGGTTGCCCGGCAGGCGCTGCACGGTCCGGTCCGACACCGCGTTCAGGCCCGGCTGGGCCACCAGATTGCGCAGCGGCACGACCGCGGCGTCAACCTGGGCCTGGGTGGCGAAGCTCGCCGTCGCCCCGGCCTCGTCGCGCTGGATGCTCAGCGGGGTGATCTCTGCCTCGCGCAGGGTCACCGTCACGTCCTCCTGCAGGTTCTGCACCCGCTTGGCCCGCATCTCGGTGACGTCGACCTCGAGCAGCAGATAGCTGCCGCCCTGCAGGTCGAGGCCCAGGTTCAAAACGCTCTTGGGCAGGAACCCCGGCAGGGCGTTCCGCTGACCCTCGGTCAGCAGATTGGGATAGGCGAACAGCACCCCGAACGCGAAGGACAGGGCCAGAAGGATGACCTTCCAGCGGGACAGATGGATCATGGGCGCAAACCCCCGTCGGCCGTGCGACCGATCAGGCCTTTGAATCGTTGGCGGGGGTGACGGCGGTGCGGTTGCGCACGTCGGCGATCATCGACTTGACCACCCGCACGTTCACGCCCTGGGCGATCTCGACCATGGCCTCATCGGCCTCGACCCGGGTCACCTTGCCCATCAGGCCCGACGACAGCACGATCTGGTCGCCGCGCTTGACCGCCGCGATCATCTCCTGATGCGCCTTCTGACGCTTCTGCTGGGGCCGGATCAGCAGGAA
>CAMCIP010000019.1 GCA_945874855.1 Brevundimonas vancanneytii | reverse complement strand
CGCAATGATCGCCTCTCGGTCGAGGTGATCGGCGCCGGGCCGGACGTGATCCTGATCCCCGGCTATGCCTCCAGCCGCGAGGTCTGGCGGCCGCTGGCGCAGCGGCTGTCGGCCACCCACCGGGTGCATCTGGTCCAGCTGTCGGGCTTTGCCGGCGAGCCCTGGAGCCACGGCGACGGGCCCTTCCTCGCCCCGGCCATCGCCGCCCTGGCTGCCTATGTCGAGGGCGCGGGCCTGCAGCGGCCGGCCATCATCGGCCACTCCATGGGCGGGCTGTCGGCCCTGCTGCTGGCCCAGACGCGGCCGGAGCTGGTCGGCAGGATCATGAGCGTGGACAGCCTGCCCTTCTTCAGCGCCCTGTACGGGCCGCAGGTCACGGCGGAGTCGGCGCGGCCCTTCGCCGATCAGGCCGCCGCCGGCATCCTCGCCGCCGACGACGAGGCCTTCCGCCTGGGTCAGGGCCAGAACGCCCTCGGCCTGGCGCGCGATCCCGGCGTGCGCGCGGCCATGGTGGACTGGTCCATGGCCTCGGACCGTCGGGCCCTGGGCACGGCCATCGCCGACGTCATGACCACCGACGCGCGGCCCGGCCTTGCGGCCATGAGCACACCTGTCTGGGCCGTCTATGCCACCGACGCCGACGGCGGCCCGCCGCCGGCCATGGCCGAGGCCCTGTGGACGCGCGAATGGGCCGGCGTGCCGGATCTGACCCTGGTCCGCGTCGACGGGGCCCGTCACTTCATCATGGCCGACCAGCCGGCGCGGTTCGACGCCGTGGTGGATCAGTTCCTGGCGGACTGATCAGAGCTTGGCGGGCACGTCCGGCTTGGCCGGGCTGCCGGCGAACTCCTCGGCATAGGCGGGGGCCAGCAGGGCGCGGAACACGCCCTGGGGCACCACCACCTCATAGGGGCCCTCGGCATAGGGGCCGACCTGATAGGGGCCGATCAGGAACAGCAGGCCGCCGGCCCGGCCGGGCGTCGCGCCGGCGGCCAGCACGAAGGGGGTGTCGGCGGCGCGCGGGCAGGCGAAGTCCTTGCCGCCCAGCTCGACCGGCCGGGCGTCCGGCACGCGGGCGCGCTTGGCGGCGTTGACGGCGGCGCACAGGGCCTGGTCCAGCGGGGCCAGGTCGGCGCCCCGGACGAACAGCTCGGCCGGGCCGATCTGCCGCTTCAGCGCCTTGTCCCAAAGGATGCCGGCGGCGACCGTGTTGGGATGGGCCCCGCCCGACCAGTCGAAGGCGGTGCGGCGCAGGCTGAGCAGCTTGCCCGTCTCCAGGGCCGGGGCGACGGTGACGGTCTGCTCGAACGGAGGCAGGCCCTCGGCACCCCCGGCCTCGGTGCGGTCGGCCTGGGCCCCCTCGGCAAAGGCGCGCAAGGCCGCCACCTCCTGGGCATAGATGCGGGCGTGCAGGTCCGGCTGGGCCTTGATGGCCTCGGGCAGGGTCAGGGAGACGGAGGCGAAGGCGGTCTTGCCGGAGAAAGTCAGGGGCGCGGCGGCGTCGGCCGGGGTGGCGCCCGTCGGGATCTCGGCCGGAGCGGCCGGCGGGGCCTCATCGGGCTCGCGGTCGCGGTTGCAGGCGGCCAGGGCGGCGGCGACGGCGGCCAGGATCAGGATCGGTCGTACGGCGCGGGTCATGGGAGCTCCCTCAGATGGGCCACCCTATCGCGCCCAGACCTGTGGCGGAAAGCAGGATCAGACCGGCTTCGCGATTGGACTTGAACAGGGTGAGCGCCCGCACGCCGTCGTCGCGCCGCACCCGGACGGTCTGACGCGCCAGATGAGCCGCGAACAGGGCCAGCCCGACCCAGAACAGCGGCCCGAGCCCCGCCGCGGCGCCCGCCAGCCCGGCCAGCACGACCGACACGGCGTAGAAGGCGCCGACGCCGCCGCGGACGTTCGCCCCCAGCCGCCGGGCCGACGATTTCACCCCGACCATGGCGTCGTCCTCCACGTCCTGCAGGGCGTAGATGGTGTCGTAGCCGAGGGTCCAGAAGACGCCGGAGAGGTAGAGCAGGACGGCCGTGATGTAGAACTGCGGGCCCGGCATGACGACGTACAGGTCATGCAGGCTGCGATCCACGGGGCCGGAATGGTCCGCGGAAAGGGTGGCCAGACCCATGTCCGCTCCGGCGGCCGCCGCCATCGCGGGGCCGATCGCCGCCGCGAACCCCATCAGAACGCCCCAGTTGAAGGTCAGCCCCAGCCAGGCCTGGGGCCACCAGGTGATGCGCTTCATGAAGGGATAGGCCGCGACAAGAACCAGCGAACAAAGGCCGAGCACGATTGCGTGGAGTCCGAGGGTCAGCAGGATCCCCAGCGAGACCAGGCTGCATCCGACCACGAAGGCCAGGGCCTGTTTCACCGAAATGCGGCCCGAGGCCACCGGGCGGCCGGCCGTGCGCGCCACCTGACGGTCCACCTTGCGATCGACCACATCGTTGAAGGCGCAGCCCGCCGCCCGCATCAGACAGGCGCCGATGAGGAAGCCCAGATACAGCCAGGCGTCGTAGAGGTCAGGCGTCTTGCGCCACGCCGCCAGCGCCAGGGTGATCCCCTGCCAGCCGGGGAGCAGCAGCAGCCAGATGCCGATCGGACGGTCGAACCGGCCCAGCTTCAGCCAGGGCTTCCACCCCTCGGGCGCATGGCGGTCGACCCAGTTGGTCGGCGCGGCGTCGGGCAGGGGCGCGGTCATGAGGGGGCTTTAGCCGCTCGCCGCGCGCGAGGGGAGGGGGTCAGAAGGTCACCACGGTCCGCACCGTCCGCCCGTCGGCCAGGTCGTCGAAGGCGGCGTTGATGTCGGCCAGGCCGATCGTCCTCGTCAGCAGGCGATCGACCGGCAGGCGGCCCTGACGGAACAGCTCGACATAGCGCGGCACGTCGCGGCTGGGCACGCAGGTGCCGATGTAGCTGCCCTTCAGGGTGCGCTCCTCACCGACCAGGGACACGATGTTGACGGCCAGGGCGGCGTCAGGCGGCGGCAGGCCGGCGGTGACGGTCAGACCGCCGCGCCGCGTCATCTTCCAGGCTGCCTCCAGCGCCCGGATCGACCCGGCCATCTCCAGCACGACCTCGGCCCCGCCGCCGGTCAGGGCACGGACCTGATCGACCGCATCGGGGTCGCCGGCGTTGACCGTCAGAACGGGCCCGAGGCTGCGGGCGAGGGCCAGCTTGTCCCCGGACAGATCGACGGCCACCACGGGCGCCGCGCCGGCCGCCAGGGCCCCCAGCACGGCCGCCAGCCCGACCCCGCCCAGCCCGACCACCGCCACCGACTGGCCGGCCCGCACGCCTGCGGTGTTGACCACGGCGCCGACGCCGGTCAGCACGGCGCAGCCGAACAGGGCGGCGTGCTCAAAAGGCAGGTCGTCAGGCACGCGCACCAGCGACCGGCGCGAGACCACAGCCTTGTCCGCAAAGGCCGAACAGCCGAGGTGATGGTGGAGGTCGCCCGCTGCATCATGCAGGCGCCGTCCACCGGCCAGAAGTTCGCCCCGCCCGTTGGCCGCCGCCCCGGGCTCGCACAGGGCGGGACGGCCGGTGGCGCAGGGCAGGCACCCGCCGCATGAGGGCATGAAGACCATGACCACCCGGTCGCCGGGCTTCAGATCGTCGACGCCGGGACCCAGGGCCTCCACCACCCCGGCCGCCTCATGCCCCAGCGCCATGGGCAGGGGGCGGGGACGGTTGCCGTCGATGACGCTGAGGTCGGAATGGCACAGGCCCGCGGCCCTGATCGCCACCAGCACCTCGCCGGCGCCGGGCGGGTCCAGGTGCACCGACTCGATCGCCAGCGGACGGCTGTCGGCATAGGGGCGGGCGGCGCCCGAGGCACGCAGGATGGCGGCGTTGATCTGGACCATGACGAACAGCGGCATGCTTGACGCCGCGTTCGTCAAGTCCAAGGTGGCCCGGCCCGCGCTTCGCCGCGGGAATCACTGTCGCAATCTGCTCTGGATTATCCCGCTTGACCGGCACCATCGAACGCACCCGCCGCAGCGACTATCGCCGCTTCCAGGCGATCTCGACCCGCTGGATGGACAATGACGTCTACGGCCACGTGAACAATGTGGTCTATTATTCCTGGTTCGACACGGCGGTGAACCGCCTGCTGGTCACGGCCGGCCTGCTGGACATCCACAAGGGGTCGACCATCGGCCTGGTGGCGGAGACGGGCTGCCGCTACTTTTCGCCCACGGCCTTTCCCGACGAGATCGAGGCCGGGGTGCGGGTGGCCCACGTCGGCACCAGTTCGGTCCGCTATGAGATCGGCCTGTTCCGCAATGCCGAGCAGGACGCCGCGGCCGTCGGCTATTTCGTCCACGTCTATGTCGATCGCGAGAGCAACCGGCCGGTCGCAGTGGACGAGAAGATGCGCGGGTTTCTGGAAAGCCTGAGGACCTAGTCCAGGTTCAGCCGGCCCATCAGGATCGGGGCACCCGCCGCGGACCCGAGCGTACGGGGTGAAGGCCCTTGCGGTCGAGCCTCCGGTTCCGGCACCGTGACAGGCCGCGCCGCCTCGGCTAGATCGCGCCGTCCGGACGCCTTCGCGCTCAAGCAGCGAGCGACCGCGTCGCGAGCGATAGCGCCCTTCAAGAGACAAACATGGCCGGCCATTCCAAGTTCAAGAACATCATGCACCGCAAGGGGCGCGCCGACGCGGTGCGCTCCAAGCTGTTCAGCCGCCTGTCGCGCGAGATCACCGTGGCGGCCAAGTCGGGCCTGCCGGACCCGGCGCTGAACCCGCGCCTGCGTCTGGCGGTGAACAACGCCAAGGCCGAGAGCCTGCCCAAGGACGTCATCACCCGCGCCATCAACAAGGCCTCGGGCGGCGACGTCGATACGATGGAGGAGATCCGCTATGAGGGCCGCGGCCCCGGCGGGGTCCAGTTCGTGGTCGAGGTGCTGACCGACAACCGCAATCGCGCCGCCTCCAATGTGCGCGCCGCCTTCGCCAAACACGGCGGGGCCCTGGGCGAGACCGGCTCGGTCACCTTCATGTGGGACCGGGTCGGCAAGATCCACTATCCCGCCGAGGCCGGCACCGAGGACGCCGTGATGGAGGCCGCCATCGAGGCCGGCGCCCAGGACGTCGAGAGCGATCTGGTCAAGCCCGACATCTATGAGGACGCGCCCGGCCATGTGATCTGGACGGCCTTCGAGGACCTGAATGACGTGGCCGAGGCCATGTCGAAGGTGCTGGGCGACCCCAAGTCCACCAGCCTGGTCTGGAAACCGCAGACGACCGTGCCGCTGTCGGGCGAGGCGGTCGGGACCCTGGTCAAGCTGATGGACGCCCTGGACGCCGAGGACGACGTGCAGCAGGTCCACTCCAACGAGGACGTCCCGGATGCCGATTGGGAGACCTACGGGGGGTGAGGCGGCGATACGGGCGTCGGTCCACTGTCGCTCGGTGAACGCAAGTCCGGTCGATGTCGACAGGTCATGCGAGTCTCGTCAACCTTCTCCATACTGTCGGTCGAGGAGCGCTGGACAGGCGTCAAGTGCCTGTAAGGCTTGATCATCTCGCCGCGCCTTGGGAGCCGAATCCATGCTGTTGTCCAGACTCGACCGGGCCCTGTCCGGGCAGGCTTCCAAGGGCGGACGCGACCGTCAGCCTGCGGCCCAGGCGGGCCCTCCGTCCGCCGAGGCCAGCGCCGGCATGATCGGCGAGCGCTTTGAAACCGTCCAGGCGAGTCTGGATGAACTGGCGGACCTGGCGCAGCGGTTCGGCCGCTTCTAGGCGGTTCTGGGCCAGCTGAGGACGCCCCTTGCCGAGGAATTCACCGCCCGCCGCGACGCCCATGTGGAGCTCATCAATCTGCGGGCGACGAACGCCGAGCTGAGCCGCCGCGTCGAGGAACTCGGCACCGAGGCCCGCGCCGTGTCGGACGCGCTGGCGCAGGCGGAAGGCCGGGCCGAGGAGTTCGCGGCCCTGGACTCCAAACATCTGGCCGGTCTGCAGGAGGCGCGGTTCGAGATCGATCGCCTGCGCAGCGAGGCGTCCCAGACCCAGGCGCGGATCGAGTCGCTCGAGGCGGCCGACTCGGCCGCGGCCCAGCGCATTCGGGAACTGGAGCAGGACCAGCAGGGCCTGCGCGAGCAGCTGCGCCTCGCCGAGGAGGCCCGCGCGGAGTCCGACACGGTCCGGGCCCAGTCGCAGAGGGACCACGTCCTCGCGCTCGAGGAAGCGGGGTCCCTGAGGCGTCGACTTGAGGAGGTCGGGATCGAGGTCGCCGCCCTTGCGCGCGCCGCCACCACCGGCGAGGCGCAGCTGGCCGCCGAGCGGGCCCGCGCCGCCGCCGAACAGGCCGAACTGGTGCGTGCCCAGCGCGCGCTCGAGAATCAGGTGGACGCCGACCGCGCCGAGATCGCCGCTCTGAAGGTGAAGCTGGATGCCGCGACGGCCAAGGCGAACGGGCTGGACGTGCTGAACGGGGAACAGGCGGCGCGCCTCACCGGGCTGCAGGCGACGGCCCATGGGGCCGAGCGCAAGGCCAAGACCCTGCAGACCCATCTCGATCGCGCCCTCGAACGGACCCGCGCCCTGGAGGCCACCGCCGAGGAGGCGCGCCAGCGTCAGGCGGCGATGGAGGCGGCGCGTCTGGCGGCCGTCGACCGGGCCGAGACCCTGGCCAAGGCCGCGACGGCCCACGACAAGGCGATGGCCCGCGCGGAAGAGCGGATGCTGAAGATCCAGGCCAAGCTGGCGGCCGTGCAGGATGAGCACCAGGCCAAGGCCCAGGCCATGGCCCAGCAGATCAGCGGCTTGCGCGCCGAACTGGAGGGCGCGCGGGCGGAGGCCTCGATGGCGACCGCCGCCCTCGAGTCGGCCCGCCGCGATCGGGGCGCCCACGGCGCCGCCGCTTCCGACGTGACCCGGACGGTGCAGCCGATCGTCGGCTGAGGCGGCCGACGGACGTCCGGCTGCCCGCCGGTCATTGTCCGTCAACCCTCTTTCCGCCATGCTGGAACGGATGGCGAACGAAGCGACTCGAATCCTCGGGCTGGACCCCGGCCTGCGGCGCACCGGATGGGGCGTGGTGGCGGCCGAGGGGTCGCGGCTGCGCTGGGTCGCGCACGGGGTGGTCGAGGCACCCCAAGCCGGGCCCCTGTCGGCGCGCCTGCTGGCCCTGATGGAGGGGGTGGCCGCGGTCTGCGCCGCCCACGGCTGTGACGAGGCGGCGATCGAGGAGATCTTCGTCAACATGAACCCGGGCTCGACGCTGAAGCTGAGCCACGCCCGCGCCGCCGTCATGCTGGCCCCGGCCCGCGCCGGCCTCAGCGTGGCGGAATATGCGCCCAACATGATCAAGAAGACCGTGGTCGGGGCCGGCCACGCCGACAAGAGCCAGATCGCCTTCATGGTGAAGCGGCTGCTGCCCCAGGCGGGCGACGTCACCGCCGACGCCGCCGACGCCCTGGCCGTCGCCATCACCCACGCCCAGATGCGGCGCGCGCCCGGGCTGGCCGCATGATCGGGCGGTTGCGGGGCGTCCTGGCCGAGGTCGAGGCGGATCACTGCCTGATCGACTGCGCCGGCGTGGGCTATGTCGCGGCCTGCGGGGTGCGGACCCTGCAACGGCTGCCGGCCCCGGGCGATGAGGCGACCCTGTTCGTCGAAAGCGTCTGGTCGGCCGAGAACGGGCCGCGGCTGTACGGATTCCTCAGCCGCGACGACCGCCGCGCCTTCACCACCCTGACCGGCATCCAGGGCGTGGGGCCCAAGGCGGCCCTGTCGGTGCTGGACGTCCTGCCGCCCGGCGAACTGGTGGCGGCCGTGGCGCGCGACGACAAGGCGGCGGTGGCGCGGGCCAATGGCGTGGGGCCGAAACTGGCCCTGCGCATCGTCACCGAGCTGAAGGGCAAGTCGCTGGGCGAGGTCAGCTTCACGCCGTCGTCGACCGGCGGGGCGGCACCCGTCGCAGGGCCCGTGCCCAGCGTCACCGGCGAGGCGGTCTCGGCCCTGCTGGGACTGGGCGTGGCCGAGGTGAATGCGCGCCGCGCCGTGGATCAGGCCCTGATCCGGCTGGGCGAGGAGGCTGACCTGTCGGCCGTGATCCGCGCGGCGCTGCAGGAGCTGGGGCGGTGACCGACGACCGCCTGATCTCGCCCGAGCCCGCCCCCGGAGAGGTCCACGACCGGGCCCTGCGGCCCCAGACCCTGGCCGAGTTCGTCGGACAGGCGCAGACCAAGGCCAATCTGAAGGTCTTCATCGACGCCGCGCGGGGCCGCGCCGAGGCGCTG
The DNA here is from genome assembly GCA_945874855.1 of Brevundimonas vancanneytii. GTDB lineage: Bacteria > Pseudomonadota > Alphaproteobacteria > Caulobacterales > Caulobacteraceae > Brevundimonas > Brevundimonas vancanneytii_A. The sequence continues at coordinate 9,015 of CAMCIP010000019.1, read as the reverse complement.
GACCATGTGCTGCTGTACGGCCCGCCGGGGCTGGGCAAGACCACCCTGGCCCAGATCGTGGCGCGGGAATTGGGTGTGGGCTTCCGCGCGACCTCGGGGCCGATCCTGGCCAAGGCCGGGGATCTGGCGGCCATACTGACCAATCTGGAACCGCGCGACGTCCTGTTCATCGACGAGATCCACCGCCTGGCCCCGGCCGTGGAGGAGATCCTGTATCCCGCCATGGAGGACCATGTGCTGGATCTGATCATCGGCGAGGGCCCGTCCGCACGGTCGGTGCGGATCGATCTGGCGCCCTTCACCCTGGTGGGGGCGACGACCCGGGCCGGCCTGCTGGCCACGCCCCTGCGGGACCGGTTCGGCATTCCGCTGCGGCTGGAGTTCTACAGTCCGGAAGAGCTTACCCGCGTGATCCTGGGCGCGGCGCGCAAGATGGGGGCGGCCGTGACCGAGGACGGGGCGCTGGAGATCGCCGCGCGCGCCCGGGGCACGCCGCGGGTGGCCGGCCGCCTGCTGCGACGGGTCCGCGACTTCGCCGGAGCTGAGGCGGCCGCCGCCATCGACCGGCTGGTCGCCGCCCGGGCCCTGGCCCGGCTGGAGGTGGACGAGGCGGGGCTGGACGCGGCCGACCGCCGCTTCCTGCGCGCCCTGATCGAGAACTATGGCGGCGGGCCGGTCGGCATGGACACCCTGGCCGCCGCCCTGGCCGAGGCGCGCGACGCCGTCGAGGATGTGATCGAGCCCTATCTGCTGCAGCAGGGCTTCATCCAGCGCACGCCCCGCGGCCGCATGGCCTGCGCCCGCGCCTATGCCCACCTCGGCCTGACCGAGCCACCGAAGCGGCCGGAGACGGGCGGACTGTTCGAGTGAAGGCGGTCGGGCGGCTTGCGCCGACAAGGCCGGAAGGGCCAATGTCGCGGCTGTAATCCATCGGAGCGTCCCATGTCCCTCGGCCGCCGTCTGGTCGCCTTCGCGACCGCCGTCACCCTGATCGCCGCCCCCGCCGCCCAGGCGGGCGAGGGGATGTGGACCTTCGACAACTTCCCGATCGCCCGGGTCAACGCCACCCTCGGCACCTCCATCGACCAGGCCTGGCTGGACCGGGTGCGGCTGAGTTCGGTCAAGTTCGGCGGCTGTTCGGCGGGGCTGGTTTCCGCCGAGGGTCTGGTCCTGACCAACAACCACTGCGTCGCCTCCTGTGTGGCCCAGCTGTCGACGCCGCAGGTCAACTATGCCGCCACCGGCTTCCTGCCCGCCACCCGTGCCGAGGAGAAGCGCTGCCCGGGCGCCACGGCCGAGATCCTGACCGACATCACCGACGTCACCGACCGGATGCGGGCGGCCGGGGCCGGGCAGTCCGGCGCCGCCTTCGTGCGCGCGCGCGATGCCGAGGCGGCCGCCATCGAGGGTGAGGCCTGCGCGGACAAGGCCCTGTTCCGCTGCCAGGTCGTGACCCTGTACCGGGGTGGCCAGTTCAAGCTGTATGTGTTTCGTCGGTATACGGACGTCCGTCTGGCCTGGGCCCCGGAAGACCGCGCCGCCACCTTCGGCGGCGACCTGGACAATTTCAACTTTCCCCGCTTCGCCATCGATGCGGCCTTCATCCGCCTCTATGAGAACGACGCCCCGGTCGCGACGCCCATCCACTTCACCTGGAAGGCCGAGGCACCGACGGCGGGCGAGCCGGTCTTCATTTCGGGCAGCCCCGGCGCGACCCAGCGGCTGTTGACGCAGGATCAGCTGTTCACCGTCCGTGACGTCGTCCTACCGATGGACCAGCTGATCACGTCGGAACTGCGCGGCCGCATGGTGCGGTTCGGCGAGGAGAGCCCGGATCACGCCTTCCAGGTCATGGACCCGCTGGTGTCGCTGGAGAACACCTACAAGCGCGGCCTCGGCCGGATGCGGGCCCTGATTGACGTGGACTTCATGGCCCGGCGGGCCGCAGATGAGGCGGACTTCAAGGCCCGCGTGGCCGCCAATCCGGCGCTGGCGGCGGAGGTGGGCGATCCCTGGGCCGACCTGGCCGCCGTCCAGCCGGCCCAGCGGGCCCTCTATCCGGCCTATGCGATGCTGGAGGCGCGCGCCGGAGGGGGATCGGTGCTGTTCGGTCACGCCTGGGCCCTGGTCCGCGCCGCCGAGGAGCGGGCCCGGCCCTCGGGTGATCGCCTGCCGGAATATGGTGACGGCCGGCTGGCGGGCCTGCGCGCGCGCCTCGCCGCCGAGCGTCCGATCTATCCGGAGCTGGAGGAGATGCAGCTCGGCTGGTGGCTGTCCAAGACCCGCGAATGGCTGACGGTCGACGACCCCCGCGTGCGGGGCCTGCTGGGCCGGGAGTCGCCCGAGGCGCTGGCCGCCCGCGTCATCGGCGGCACCCGGCTGGCCGACCCGGCCGTGCGTCTCGCCCTCTGGGAAGGGGGCCTTGCCGCGATCGAATCGTCGGACGATCCGCTGATCCGGTGGGTCCTGTCGATCCAGGACGAGAGCCGCGCCGCGCGCGCCGCCTGGGAAGAGCAGGTGGTCGGGCCCACGGACCGCGCCTCGGAGGCCCTGGCCCGTGCCCGCTTCGGGGCCTATGGCGACAGCGTCTATCCCGACGCCACGGGCACGCTTCGCCTCAGCTGGGGCCGGATCGAGGGCTGGACCTGGCAAGGCACGACCGTGCCGGCCTTCACCACCTTCGGCGGTCTGTGGGATCGCATGACGGGTGCGCCGCCGTTCGACGTCGCGCCGCGACTGCTCGCGGCCCGCGACCGGATCCCGGCGGATGCGGTGCTGAACATGGCGGCGTCCACCGACACCATCGGCGGCTCATCCGGGTCGCCGGCCATCAATGCGCGCGGCGAGATTGTGGGGGCCAATTTCGACTCCACCATCCTGACCCAGAGGAATGCCTATGGGTACGATCCGAACGTCAATCGCAGCGTGATCGTGACCACCGGCGCGGTGACCGTGGCGCTGCGCGACGTCTACGGCATGGACCGGCTGCTGGTGGAACTGGGCGTGGGTTGAGCCCGGAAGGTCGCCGCCCTCGCCGCCCGATCAGGCCCTAGGGCTCCAGCTCGATGTCCCAGTAGAGGTAGTCGAGCCAGCTCTGGTGCAGATAGTTGGGCGGGAAGCGGCGGCCGGCGTCCTGCAGCTGGTACGCGTTCGGACGATGGGGTGCGCGCCGGATGGGCATGCCGGCCTGGGCCGGGGTGCGGCCGCCCTTGCGCAGGTTGCAGGGCCCGCAGGCGGCGACGATGTTTTCCCAGGTCGTGCGGCCGCCGCGGCTGCGCGGGATGACGTGGTCGAAGGTCAGCTCGGCCGTCTCGCCGCAATACTGGCAGGCGAAGCCGTCGCGCAGGAAGACGTTGAAGCGGGTGAAGGCGGGCGCGCGATCCTGATCGACATAGCTCTTGAGCGAGATGACGCTGGGCAGGCGGATCTCGTGCGACGGACTGCGCACCACCTTGTCATAGACGGAGACCACGTCGACGCGGTCCTGCCAGACGGCCTTGACCACCTCCTGCCAGGGCCAGATCGACAGGGGATAGTAGGACAGGGGCCGGAAGTCGGCGTTCAGCACCAGCGCGGGCCAGCCGGACGGCGGTCGCTCGGACACCCTCATCATGCGGGGCCCCGATCCGGGTGCGGACTGTCTATGCGGCGAGGACTGAAGACACGTCTCCTTCCGGCTAGCCTCTCGACTCTACCTGCGATTCGATCACCGGGCCATGACTCCGGTGCGTCGGTTCGGTGACGTCTCAGCCCGGGCCGCGGGCGCCGGTCGGGAAGGCCGGCAGGCTCCAGCCCCATTTCAGCGCGCCGGCCCGCAAGGCGAAGCCCAGGCCGGCGCCCAGCAGGGCCGCGGGCCAGTCGCCCAGCCCCGCAGCCCGCGCCGCCACATAGGCGGTGGCCGCCAGCAGCGCCGCCGACACAGTGATCTCGCGCCGCAGCAGGATGGACGGCTGGCCCGCCAGCAGGTCGCGCACCACCCCGCCGAAACAGGCGGTCAGCGCCCCCATGACGATGCAGATCAGGGGCGGCACGCCCCAGGCCTCGGCCTTGGCCGCGCCGATCACCCCATAGGCGGCCAGGCCCACGGCATCCAGCCACAGCAGGGCCCGGAACCGCCACGGGCGGGCTCCGATCAGCCAGACCGCCACGGCGCCGGCGAGGCAGACGGCGACGTAGCGCCAGTCCTGCACCCAGAAGACCGGTGCCCCGATCAGAAGATCACGCAGGGTGCCGCCGCCCACCCCGGTGATGGCGGCGAAGAAGGCGGCGGTGACCAGATCCTGCTTCAGCCGTGCGGCGGCCAGCGCCCCGGTGGCCGCGAACACCGCCACCCCGGCGAAGTCGAGCACGGCCAGCAGCCGTTCCGGCGCAACGATCTCCGGGTCGAGCACGGCGGCGGTCATGTTGCCTGGCGCCTGCCGTCTCGCTCGCGGCGCTCGACGGCTTGAGGCGGGGCGGCTTCCACCGCCGTCTCCCCGCGCCTGACCATGCCGTACCAGCCCCACAGCAGGTGGGCGGCGACCCCACGATGGGGCCGCCAGGCCTCGGCGCGCAGATAGGCGGCCTTTTCGGTCGGCCGAGCGTCCAGGCCGTCGGCCCAGCGCATCGCCTCCTGCAGGGCCACGTCCCCGCCCGGAAAGACGTCGAGCCGGCCTTCGCAGAACATCAGGAAGGTCTCGGCCGTCCACCGGCCCACCCCCTTGATCGCCGTCAGGGCGGCCACGGCCGCGTCGTCGCCCAGCCGCTCCAGATGGTCGAAGTCGATCCGTCCCTCGACCTGGGCACGGGCGATCTCATGGCCATAGCGGGCCTTCTGGCCCGACAGGCCGAAGCTGCGCAGGGTCTCGACGTCGCGGGCCAGCACCGCCTCGGGCGTCACCGCGCCGCCGAGGCCGGCGACGGTGCGCGCCCAGATGGCGGCGGCGGCGGCGACCGAGACCTGCTGCTCCACGATCATGCGGAACAGCCCCTCGAACCCGCCGGGCCGCAGCCGCCAGGCGAAGGGGGGCACGGCGGCGTCGGCCCGCGCCAGCCGCGGGTCGGCCACGGCCAGGGCTGCGCGCGCCGCGGCCAGATCGGGGGGGGAGGGCACAAGGGGCACTGGTGGACGATCCCGGCGCGGCGCACTAGCGTCGCCGCATGCTCAGTCTGGACGATCTCCTCGCGCCGATCACCCCCGAGGCGTTTCATCGGGACTTCGACGACCGAAAGCCGCTGCACATCCCGGCGGTCGACGGTGCGCCGAAGCGGGGCCTGCTGGACTGGCCCCAGTTCAACGCCCTGCTTGACCAGGCCGCGCTCTGGAACGCCGCCACGCTGAAGGTGGTCCACAACAATCAGCCCATAGCGCCGGAACAGTACTGCGTCTTGACCAACACCCAATCAGGCCCCGTGCTGCGTCCGTCGCCGGCCAAGGTGCAGACCCTGATGGCCATGGGGGCCAGCGTCATCCTGGGCGAGGTGGAAACCCTGACGCCCGCCCTGCGCGCCCTGACCACGGACCTGTCCCGGACCTTTGCGGCCCAGGTCGGCGCCAACCTCTACTGCTCCTTCGGCGGGGTCCAGGCCTTCGGCTCCCACTATGATCTGCACCATGTCTTCGCCGTCCAGGTCGAGGGCGAGAAGACGTGGCGGCTCTATGCCAACCGGGAGGCCGACCCGGTGGACATCCCGGACGATTCGGACGGCCGGGCGCGTGAACGCCTGCACGCGGCCCGCGGCGCCCTGGTCCAGGAGGTGCGCATGCGGCCCGGCGACGTCCTCTACCTGCCGCGCGGCCAGTTTCACGATGCCCTGGCCACGGAGGGGGCCTCGCTGCACGTCACCTTCTCGGTCACGCCCCTCTATGGCCGCGTCCTGTTCGGCCTGCTGGAGTCGGCGGCCCTCCAGGATCCGGCCTTCCGCAAATGGCTGAGGCCGGCGAACGAGGCCGGGGCCCGGCCGCTTCGGGCCCAACTGGCCGATCTGGGGGCGCGCCTGGCGGCCCTCGCGGCCAGTCCGGCCTTCGCCGATGAGATCGCCATGGCGCAGACGCGCCTCACCCCGCGCGCGCCCGCCTATGTCCTGCCCCAGCGGACCGGGTTGACCTTCTATGCCCCCGGCGGCATGGCCCCCCCGCCCGTGGCCGGCCCGGCCCGCGTGGCGATCGACTGGGCCCTGACCCAGCCCCGCGTGGCGCTTGAGGACATGATCGCCCAGTTCGACTTCATTCCCGAAGCCGATCTGCGCGCCGCCGTCGAGGCGGCGGAGCGGGCCGGGGCGCTGCGGCGGGTCTGAGCCGTCTCCCACGGGAGGGTGGCAGCCGGGGTCGACGGTTCCGCGTCGCGACGCGATGGGATAGTCCTGTGGCCATGCGCAGCCTGACCGACCTGCTTCATCCGTTCAGCCTGGAGGCGTTTCACGCCGACCATGACGATCGCGCGCCCCTGCACGTGCCGGCTGACGCGGGGCGGGCCAAGGCAGACCTTCTGTCATGGGCCCGGTTCAACCAGCTGCTGGATCAGCGCTCCATCTGGACGGCGCAGACGCTGAAGGTCGTCTTCGGCGGCAATCCGGTTCCGCCGCACCAGTATTGCTCCGAGGTTCGGGTGCGCGGTGCGCGTGCGCTCCGGCCCGATCCGGCCAAGGTCCAGATTCTGGCCGCGCAAGGCGCCAGCCTGATCGCCGACGACGCCCAGTTCCTGCACGGGCCGATCCGGGCCCTGGTCGAGCCCCTGAGCCGTGCCTTCGCCGGGGCGGTGGACGCCAACATCTACTGTTCGTTCGGCGGGGTGCAGGCGTTTGGCACCCATTATGACGCCCACCACGTCTTTGCGGTCCAGACCGAGGGGGAAAAGGTCTGGCGGCTGTATGAGAACCGCGCCGAGGCCCCGGAGAGCTTTCCCGCGGACTCGCCCGATCTGCGGCGCCGGATCGCGGACGCGCGGGGCCCGGTGATGCGGGAGGTGACGATGCGGCCGGGCGATGTGCTGTACCTGCCGCGCGGCTGGTATCACGACGCCCTGGCTTCGTCGGAGGCGTCGCTGCACGTCACCTTTTCGGTGACCCCCCTGACCGGGCGGGCGGTGCTCAGGTCGCTGGACGATCTGATCGGGGCCGACCCGGCCTGCCGGGCCTGGCTGCCGCCGGCCGGGCGCGACGGGGGCGAGGCCCTGAAGGCCCACCTGGCTGACCTCGCCGAACGGCTGGCGGCGCTGGTGAAGGGGGAGGCGGTGGCGGCCGATCTGGCCAAGGCCCAGGCGCGCCTGGTCCCGCGCGGCGGGGACTACGCCCTGCCCGTACGCCCCACCCTGACCTTCCTCGAGCCGACCGGCGTCCCCATGCCCCGCGTCGGCGGGGCCGGAGACGAGGTTCTGGCCTGGGCGGCGACGCAGCGGCGCATGGCGCTGGAGGACATGCTGGCCCAGTTCGATTTCATTTCCCCCGAGACCGTCACGGCCGCCGTCGAAGCGGCAGAGCGGGCCGGGGCGCTGCGGCGGCTGGCATGACCGGCATCGTCACCCGGTTCGCGCCGTCGCCGACGGGACGGCTTCACCGCGGCCATGCCCTGTCGGCGCTGACGGCGTGGACCGCGGCGCGGGCCGTCGGCGGGCGGTTCCTCCTGAGGGTCGAGGACATCGATCCGACCCGCTGTCGGCCGGAGTTCGAGGCCGGTATCCGCGAGGACCTGGCCTGGCTGGGACTGGATTGGGACGGGCCGGTGCGACGCCAGTCGGACCATCTGGCCGACTATGCGGCCGTGGTCGATGTGCTGGACCGCCGGGGTCTGACCTATCGCTGTTTCCGTACACGGAAGGAAGTTCTGGACGCCATCGGGGCCGCGCCCCACGGGCCGGTCGAGGCGGCGCGTCCGGGTCCCCATGCGCCGGACGAGGAGGCGGAGCTTCTGGCCGAGGGCCGGCCCTTCGCCTGGCGTCTGTCGCTGGACCGCGCGCGCGAGGTGCTGGGGGGCCGGGCCTGGGACGCCCTGGCCTTCGTCGAGACGGGCGAGGGTCCCGAGGGCGAACGCGGTCTGATCCCGGCCCGACCCGGGACGGCGGGGGACGTCGTGCTGGCCCGCAAGGACGCCGGGACGGCCTATCATGTCGCCGTCACCCACGATGACGCCGCCCAGGGCGTGACCCAGGTGATCCGTGGCCATGACCTGTTCGAGGCGACCCATGTCCAGGTTCTGATCCAGGCGCTCATGGGCTGGCCCACGCCGACCTATCGCCACCATCCGCTGCTGCTGGACGCCGACGGGCGGCGACTGGCCAAGCGGGACCGGGCCGAGACCCTGCAGGCCCTGCGCGAGGCCGGCGTGCCCGCGGCCCGGGTCCGGACCGAGCTGGGGTTCGGCTAGGCGTTCAGCCGCCCGGCCGCCTTGTCGCCCGGGATGCAGACGGCACGGTCGGGGGCCGGCGCCCTGGCCCCCAGGCCGCGCAGGACAAGGCGGATGACGTTCAGGCGGGCGACCTTCTTCCTGTCGGTCTTGATGACCGTCCAGGGCGCGGCGATCGTGTGGGTGGTGGCCAGCATCCGGTCACGGGCCGCGGAATAGGCCTCCCAGCGCACCTGGGCCTCCGCATCCAGGGGCGAGACCTTGAACCGCTTCAGCGGATCCTCGACCCGCGCCGCCAGCCGGGCGGCCTGCTCCTTGCGCGAAATGTCCATCCACAGCTTGATCAGGATGATGCCGTCGTCGACCAGGGCGCGTTCGAACAGGGGGGCGTCGACGAGGAATTTCTCATGCTGCTCGGCGGTGCAGAAGCCCATGACCGGCTCGACGCCCGCCCGGTTGTACCAGGAGCGGTTGAACAGCACCGTCTCGCCGGCGGCCGGCAGATGGGCGACGTAACGCTGGAAATACCACTGACTCAGGTCGCGCTCGCCGGGCTTGGGCAGGGCCACCACGCGGGTCTGGCGAGGCGCCATGAACTCCGTCAGCCGCTTGATCGCGCCATCCTTGCCGGCCGCGTCGCGCCCCTCGAACACGATGACCGCCCGGCGACCGGCCTCGATCATCTCGTGCTGGGC
>CAMCIP010000018.1 GCA_945874855.1 Brevundimonas vancanneytii | reverse complement strand
CTGGACGCCGTGAGGCCCCCCGGGGGCGGCCGCCGCCCTCAGCGGGCGGGGATCAGGGCGTCGTCGATCGCGCGGGCGCGGACGGCCGCGGGCCGGTCGGCGATGCGGGCCCAATAGGCGGTCAGGGCGGGCCGCTCGGGCAGGGATTTGAACATCAGGCCCCAGCCCACCTGGCTGCCCAGATAGACGTCGGCGGCGCTGAACCGGTCGCCGGCCACATAGGCCGGGCCCGAGACCAGGGCCTCCAGCCCGTCGACCATGGTGTCGAAACTGCCATAGCCGACCTGTCCGGCCTTGTCGGCGGGGGGCAGGCCGCCGAAGGCCCGGGCCGAGATCGCCGCCTCCATCGGGCCGGCGGCGAAGAACAGGGCCCTCAGATAGGCTCCCCGCGCCGGATCGTCCGCCGCGGGGGCCAGGCCGGCCTCGGGAAAGGCGTCGGCCAGCCAGGCGCAGATGGCGGCGCATTCGGTGATCACAGTGCCGCGATGGACCAGGGCCGGCACCTTGCCCATCGGATTGACGGCCAGATAGGCGGGAGACTTCATGGCGGGGCCATAGTCCAGGATCTCGGTGCGGTAGGGGACGCCCACCTCCTCCAGCATCCAGCGGGCGATGCGCCCGCGCGACATCGGGTTGGTGTAGAAGACCAGATCGTCGGACATGCGGGCTCCCCGGAAGATGCGAACGGAACCGGAACACACCGGGCGGGCGGACGTCAAGGCCGGATCGGGCCCCAGCCGCCGCGACCTCGGCCTCGGCCTCGCCGCCACCGCCCTGGCGGGCGCGGCGCGCGCCGGGACGGGGGATCCCGAGGTGCGGACCACGTCCGGCCCGGTCCGCGGCGTGCGGCGCGACGGCGTGGCCACCTTCCTCGGCCTGCGCTACGGCCGCGCCGCCCGGTTCGACCCGCCCGTCGCGCCCCCGCCGTGGGGCGAGGTCTTTCTGGCCGACCGCTTCGGGCCCGCCAGCCCCCAGCGCGGGGCCGAGCCGGACCAGGGCGAGGACTGTCTGCGCCTCAACCTCTGGACTCCGGGCGTGGACGCCGGGGCCCGGCCGGTGCTGGTCTATGTCCACGGCGGCGCCTATGCGACCGGCTCCGGCGCCAGCCCCCTGACCGACGGGGCCCGGCTGGCGGCGCGCGGCGATGTGGTGGTGGTGACGCTGAACCACCGGCTCGGCCCGCTCGGCTATGCCTATCTGGACCGGCTGGCCCCCGGCTTTCGCCACACCGGCAATCTGGGCCAGCTGGACCTGATCCTGGCGCTGGACTGGGTGCGGCGCGAGATCGGCCGGTTCGGCGGCGACCCGGGCCGCGTCACCGTCTTCGGCCAGTCCGGCGGCGGGGCCAAGATCGCCACCCTGATGGCCACGCCCGCTGCGGCCGGCCTGTTCCACCGCGTCCTGACCATGAGCGGTCAGCAGGTGACGGCCTCCGGCCCGCTCAACGCCACCCGCCGGGCCGAGGTCTGGCTGGACGCCCTGGGCCTGACGCCCGACCGCGCGGCGGAGGTCCGCACCCTGCCCGTGGCGCGCCTGATCGAGTCCGCGGGCGCGACCGATCCGATCCTCGGCGGATCGCTCTATTTCGGCCCGGTGATGGACGGGCTCAGCCTGCCGCGCCACCCCTTCTGGCCCGACGCCCCGGCCCAGTCGGCCCGGATCCCGATGATCATCGGCAATACCCGCGAGGAGACGCTCGCCTTCCTCGGCAATGACCCCGCCAATGCGGGCCTGACCTGGGACGCCCTCCCCTCGCGCCTGACCCCGGCCCAGATGCGGATCGACGTGGCCCCCGAGGCGGTGGTCGCCTGGTACCGGCAGAACCATCCCGCCCTGACGCCCGACGAGGTCCTGATTCGCGCCACCACCGCGGGCCGCAGCTGGCGCGCCGCCGTGATCGAGGCCGAGGCCCGCGCGGCGCAGGGGTCGCCCGCCCGGGTCTATCAGCTGGACTGGCCGGCCCGCCTGCCGTCCGGCCGGACCGGGGCGTATCACACCTCCGACATCCCCCTGATGTTCGACACCCTGGCCGCGCCCGGCTCCGGCGCGATCGGCCCGCGGGCCCAGGCCCTGGCCGATCTCATGTCCGGGATGCTGGTCCGCTACGCCCGCACCGGCGACCCCGACGGCCCCGGCCTGCCGCCGTGGACCCCCTACTCGCTGGCCCGGCGCGAGACCCTGATCCTCGACCTGCCGCCCCGCATGGCCGACGACCCCCGCGGCGACGAACGCGCCTTCTTCGCCCGCATCCCCTACGTCCAGCCCGGAACCTGACGCGAGGATGAACGTCACATACCGCGGGTCTTCAGATCAGAAGGCGCTCCCTGTCCCTGCCGGTTGGAGGACCGGCCCGCCCCCGGGCGGTTCATCCAAGGGAGGCTAGAATGAAGACTCTTCTGCTCGCCGCCGGCGTCGCGCTGGCCCTGTCCACCCCCGCCGCGGCCCAGGTCATGCTGCCCGCCGGCGCCCGGATCGCCCCGGGACCGCAGGTCGACCTGCCGGCCTCCGTCCGCGACCGGGCGGGCCGCGGCTTCGTCACCCCCGACCGGGCCGGCGCCGCGGCCTGCATCGTCGACCCGGCCGTGACCGCCGTCACCCTGACCAAGGGCGGCGACCGCCAGGTCAGCATCTCCTGGGAGGTGACCAACCGCGGTCGCAGCGACTGGAGCTCCGGCCCGCGTCAGCAGAACGTCAGCCTCGTCGCCCGCAACGGCAACACCGGCCGCGCCTTCCGCAACACCCAGCGGCTGACCGAAGCCGCCGCCGCCCGCTCACGGATGGCCAGCTACGCCTCGCCCTTCATCACCGACGCCTTCGACGACTTCGAGTTCGGCGGCGAGGTCGAGGTCTCGATCGCCTACGATCCGGACATCCTGATCGACGGCAACCGCTGCAACGACGACGCCAATGCCGGCAACAATGTGCTGCGCGTCGACGGCACGCAGATCATGGCCTTCCTGCGGTCCACAGCCACCAGCCGCACCTTCCGCTGATCGCTGGCAGGCCGAACCGGGGCCGGTTCGCCGACGGGGCATCCCCGCCGGCGGCCGGCCTCAGGCCGTTTCGGCGGCGGGCTCGCTGCGCTTTTTCAGCAGGGCGTCAAAACTGTCCCAGACGCCCTCGGCCCCGTGCCAGGTCCCCTGCGTCGCCGCCTTGGAATACTCGGTGGCGCGGGCCTCGAAGAAGTTGGCGTGCTCCACGCCGGACAGCAGGCTCTGCAGCCACGGCAGGGGGTTCTCGCGGCGGCCGCCGTACAGTTCCGGCAGCTGCAACTGGCGCAGGCGCCAGTCGGCGATGAAGCGGATGTAGTCCTTGATGTCCTGCGGGACCATGCCGTTCACCGGTCCCTGCTCGAAAGCCAGGTCGATGAACTTGTCCTCCATCGTCACCACGGTCCGGCAGCACTCGACGATGTCCTCGGCCACCGCCTTGGTCACCGCACCCGTCTCCTTGTTGAAGGCATGGTAAAGTTTGATGATGCCCTCGCAGTGCAGGCTTTCGTCGCGCACCGACCAGCTGACGATCTGGCCCATGCCCTTCATCTTGTTCTGGCGCGGGAAGTTCATCAGCATGGCGAAGCTGGCGAACAGCTGCAGCCCCTCGGCGAAGCCGCCAAACATGGCCAGGGTCCGGGCGATGTCGGCCTCGGTGTCCACCCCGAACTGGCCCATGTAGTCGTGCTTGTCCCGCATGGCCTCATATTCCATGAAGGCGCCGAACTCGGCCTCGGGCATGCCGATGGTCTCGAGCAGCAGGGCATAGGCCGCGATGTGGATGGTCTCCATGTTGGCGAAGCTGGCCAGCATCATCTTGACCTCGGTCGGCTTGAACACCCGACCGTAGCGCTCCATGTAATTGTCCTGAACCTCGATGTCGGCCTGGGTGAAGAAGCGGAAGATCTGGGTCAGCAGATTGCGCTCGGACTCGGTCAGGTTGGCCGCCCAGTCCTTGCAGTCCTCGCCCAGCGGCACCTCCTCCGGCATCCAGTGGACCTGCTGCTGCTTCTTCCACATGTCGAAGGCCCACGGGTACCGGAACGGCTTGTAGGCGGCCGACGGAGTCAGCAGGCCCGGGAGTTGCAGCGACGAGGCGGGGACATGCGCGTTCATGCGGGGACTCGGCGATTGGGGGCGAAACCGGAAAGGCATCATGCGACCGGGCCGGCGCGCCGACAAGAGACTATTCAGCCTATCTTGTGATCAGAACGTCGCGGCCCACCACATCTGGTGTTCAAACGGCGCAACGCGGGGGATCAATGCGAGTCCACGCATGTTCAACCCGGCCTTAACCGACTTCGGTCCATACTGTGGCCATGGACCTGATCCTTCTCCTGCCTCTCAGCTTCCTGCCCGCCCTGGTCATTGCCGCGGCGCTCAAGGACCTGACCAGCATGACCATCCCCAACTGGATCTCGGCGATCCTTGTGGTCGGCTTCTTTCCCGTGGCTTTCCTGATGGGCCTGCCGGTGATGACCGTGGCCATGCACCTGGGCATCGGCCTGATCGCCCTGTTCGTGGCGGCCGGCATGTTCGCCCTGCGCTGGATCGGCGGCGGCGACGCCAAGCTGACCGCCGCCGCCTGCCTGTGGCTCGGGGTCTCGGGTTCAGGCATGTTCCTGCTCTGGACCGGGCTGATGGGCGGCCTGTTCTGCCTGTTCCTGATTTTTGCCCGCTTCCAGGCCCAGGCTGCCCTGCCCGCCGGCGCGCCGGCATGGATGTTCAGGTTGATGGAGCCCAAGGGCGACATCCCGTACGGCGTGGCCATCGCGGCAGGAGCCCTGATGGCCTGGCCGGCCAGCCCCTTGATGGGCCTCTACGCCGCCGGTCTTTGATTTCCCGTTTAGGGACGCGTTAACCCGCGGCCCGCATGGTCCTTAACGCAGGTGCCGAGGGTACGATTCCCTTCCGGGCACCGCGTCGGAGACCGAGGATGAAACCCGCCCGCATCGCCGTGATCTGCGTCGCCGCCGTGGCCGCCATCGGCCTCGCCTTCGTGGTCCGCGCCATGGGCTCCGGCTCAGGCGAACCCGTCCAGGTCGCCGCCGCCGCCCCGGCGGTTCCGATGGCCAAGGTGCTGGTCGCCGCCCGCGACCTCGAGCCCGGCAAACGGCTGGTGGCCGATGACCTCGCCTGGAAAGACTGGCCTGTGGCCGAGGTCAATCCCGCCTTCTTCACCGACGGCACCACCCCTGTCCCGGCCCTGCCTGAGACTGCCGGCGCGCAGCCCAAGGCCGACGGTGCGGTGGCCCGCGTCACCCGCGCCGCCGACGAGGTGGCCACCGGCGGCGCCAAGTCCGACTGGCTTGGCTCGGTGGTGCGCGAGCCCATCCTGGCCGGAGAGCCGATCGTGGAGCGCAAGATCGTGCGCGCCGGAGACAGCGGCTATCTGGCCGCCTATCTGGAGCCGGGCATGCGGGCCATGGCCGTGCGGGTTACGGTCGAGACGGCGGCCGGCGGCTTCATCCTGCCCGGCGACCGGGTCGACGTCCTGCTGACGCGCGAGACCACCCTGTCCAACATGGGTGCCGATGAGGGCGACCGGGCGAAATTCACCTCCGCCACGGTGATGCAGAACGTCAAGGTTCTGGCCATCGATCAGGCGACCCGGGTGGACGATGACGAGCAGGCGGTGGTGGGTGCCACCGCCACCCTGGAGGTCGGCCCTCGCGACGCCGAGGCCCTGGCCCTGGCCAAGTCCGAGGGCGAGCTCAGCCTGGTCCTCCGCTCCTATGCCGACACCGGCGGACCGACCGGCCGGGTCGCCCCGCCGCCCCAGACGCGCACCGCGGTGGTGCGGGTCTATCGCGGCGGCGATCCCGAAGTGGTGGTGGTGCAATGAGACGTCTGACCGGATATCTTGCCGCCCTGGCCATGGTCCTGGCGCCCCTGGTGCCGACCCTGCCGGCTGCCGCCCAGACGCGCGCCAGCGTGGCTGCGGGCGCCTCGCCCCAGCTGGTCAACCTGCCGCGCGGCACGTCCATGGCCATCGACCTGCCGGCCGACGCGCGCGATGTCATCGTCTCCAATCCGGCGGTGGCCGAAGCCGTCCTGCACTCCCCCCGGCGGATCACCGTCATCGGCCTGGCCCCGGGCGAGACGGACGCCGTCTTCCTGGACGCCGCGGGCCGCTCCATCCTGACCCTGCGGGTCCGGGTCGACGCCGGCGTCGCCGCCCTCCAGGACACACTGATGCGGATTCTGCCCGGCATCGACGTGCGAGCCGAGGCGGTCAACGACAGCATCATCCTGACCGGCTCGGTCTCCAGCCCGGGGGAGGCCGACCGCGTCAGCCAGATCGCCCGCGCCTTCGTCCCCTCGCCGGAAAAGGTCATCAACATGATGACCATCACCGGATCCGATCAGGTCACCGTCCGCGCCCGTGTGATCGAGGTGCAGCGCACGGCGGTCAAGCAGTTGGGTCTGGACGTCAACGCCATCCTCAACACGGTCGGCGACGGTCTCAGTCTGTCCAACGTGGCGACCTTCGCCGTGGCGGGCAGCCAGCTGGGCGGGGGTCAGCTGACCTACAACGACGCCAACAACGACGGCGAAGGGGTGACAGGCACCCTGAGGGCCTTTGAGCGCACCGGCCTGGTCCGCATCCTGGCCGAGCCCAACGCCACCTCCGTCTCGGGCGAGAACGCCGAGTTCCTGGCGGGCGGCGAGTTCCCCGTGCCCGTCGGCCGCGACGACCGTGGCAATATCCTGATCGAATTCAAGCCCTACGGCGTGCGGCTGGCCTTCCGGCCCATCGTGCTGTCCGGCGGCCGGATCTCGCTGCAGCTGTCCACAGAGGTATCCGAGCTGACGACATCAGGTGCCTTCACCCTGGGCGGCACCGGGCCCAATGCGCTGGTGATCCCCGCCCTGAACGTGCGCCGCACCTCAAACACCATCGAACTTCCGTCGGGCGGCTCACTGATGATTGCCGGCCTGCTTCGCGAGGACACCCGCCAAAACATCGACCAGCTGCCAGGGGTTGGTTCCCTGCCGGTGCTGGGCGGCCTTTTCAGGTCGCGGGACTATCTGGCCGGCGAGACCGAGCTGGTCATCATCATCGAGGCCTACATCGTCTCCCCGACGTCTCCCGGTCTGATGCAGACGCCGGCCGACGGCCTGGTGATCTCCGGCGACCTGCAGACCATTCTGTTCGGACGGCTGACTGAAAAATACGGGCTGCCCGCCCCTCAACCCGGCGTCGGCGCCGGATGGCAGGGTCCGGTGGGCTATGTGATCGAATGAGGACCGCCATGCGCACGCCGATCCTGACCGTCCCTGCCCTGGCCTTCGTCCTGGGTCTGTCGGCCTGCGCGGCCACCGGTAGCGGCTCCGGCGACCTGCCGCCGCTGACGCCGCTGTCGCGCTACGCCATGCGGGTCGAGCCGGGCCTGGACCGCATCGCCCTCGCGGTGCACGCGGGCGGCGTCTCGCCCACCCAAAGCCTAGCCCTGCGCGACCTTGCCGTTCGCTGGCGCGGCGACGGCGTTGGCCGGCTGTTCGTTCAGGTGCCGTCGGGCGAGGATCCGACCGCCTCGGCCATGGCCTGGGGCGTCCGCGACGCCCTGGTCCGCCTCGGCATTCCCGACGACCGCATACTGGTCGAGGCCTATGCCGCGCCCGATGCGACCGCCCCCGTGCTCGTGGGCTTCGAGACCGTCCAGGCCGCCATCCCCAACTGCACTGCAGAGCGCGGCACGCTGAACGGCCGCATCACCAACGGTGCGTCGCCGGGTCTCGGTTGCTCGGTCAACGCCAACCTGGCCGCCCAGATCGACGATCCTCGCGACATCATGCGGCCGCGCGGCATGACCCCGTCGGACTCCGGTCGCGCCGCCGTGGTCTTCCAGGCCTATCGCGCCGGCGAGACGACCTCGGCGGCACCCGAGGAACTGGTCGCGGGCCGTATTGCCCGGGCGGTGGAATAGGTTCCCATGACAAACGCCTTCGCCCCCCGGTCGACCGAATTTGAAGACGACGCCTTCGATCTGGACATGGACTACGCCCGCCCCGGCGGGGCCGTGGTGCAGCCCTTTCCGGGCGCCGAAGCCACGCCTTCCGCTGCGGTGACGCCGCCGCACGAGCCGCTGCAGTTCACGCCGCCGGCCCAGGTGGCCGCGGCCGGCCCCGGCACAGCCATGGCCCCGTCCGTGGTGACCACTGCCGTAGTGCCCGGCTTCAATCCCGTCGGCGAGATGATCGCCCAGGCCGGCGCTGCCCTGGGGCCCGTAACGTCCGACGTCGCCGTGCCGCGCATCGCCATCCATGTCTTCGCAGAGCGCCAGGACACGCTGGCCGCGGCGGAGCGTGCGGGCCAGGACCGCCGCATGTCCCGCGCCACGACCCAGGTTCGGGTCGGCGGTGTGCCTGCCGCCGTCGAAACCTATCGCCATGAGCCGACCCCCCCGCTCATCGTCGTGGAGTCCACCGGCGACCCCATGACCCTGTTGGCCGAGATCGACGCCCTGGCCGAGGTCTGCGACGCCGGGACCAAGGTGGTGGTGATCGCTCCCACCAACGACATCCTGCTTTACCGGGAGCTGACGCGACGGGGGGTCAGCGAGTATCTGGTCGCCCCGATCCAGCCGCTGCAGCTGATTGCGGCCATCGGCGGCCTGTTCAACGACCCGGCCCAGCCCTTCGTGGGCCGCACCATCGCCTTCGTCGGCGCTCGCGGGGGGGCGGGCTCCAGCTCCGTCGCCCACAACACCGCCTATGCGATGAGCGAGCGGATCGGCGCCAATACCGTCATCGTCGACTATGATCTTCCGTTCGGCACTGCCGGGCTGGACTTCAACCAGGACCCTCTCAACGGCGTCGCCGATGCGCTGACCCAGCCCGATCGCCTGGACCCCGTCCTTCTTGATCGCATGATGGTCCGCTGCACCGACAAGCTGAGTCTGTTCGCCGCCCCCGCCACCCTTGAAGGCGACTGGGACGTCAGTCCGGAGGCCTTCGAGGAGGTCACGACGCAGATCCGCGGCACCGCGCCCTTTGTGGTGCTGGACCTGCCGCACCTCTGGTCGGGCTGGATGCGCCGCAGCCTCATCGCCGCCGACGAAGTCGTGGTGGTCGCCACGCCCGATCTGGCGTCCCTGCGCAACGCCAAGAACATGATCGACCTGATCAAGTCCGGCCGCCCCAACGACGCGCCCCCGAGGCTTGTGCTGAACCAGGTGGGCGTGCCCGGCCGACCCGAGATTCCCGGAAAGGAGTTCGGCAATGCCCTGGGCGTCCACCCCAGCCTGATCATCCCCTTCGACCCCAAGACCTTCGGATCCGCCGCCAACAACGGACAGATGATCCTCGACCTGAACGGCAAGTCCAAGGCTGCCGAGGCCTTCCAGACCCTTGCCCAGATCGTGTCGCGGCGGGAGCTGCCGATGCTTGCGGGCCCCAAGGGCGCCAAACCGGCCGGCAAGTCGATTTTCGGCGGCCTGTTCAAGAAGAAGGCCTGAGCGGATGTTCGGCAAGCGCACAGGCCAGACCGGCGCGTCGGTGCCGCAGCCGCACGTGTCCGCGCCCGACCCCGCCAAGGCACAACCCCGGCAGGGAATCCAGTCGCAGGCGTTCGGCTTCGGGGCCGACGCCGAGGTGGTGGACAGGCCCAAGGCGGCCCCGGAACCCGCCGCCCCGCGTGGACCCAGCGCTGCCGCCGACCGCCTGGACGCTCTCGCGTCCCGTCCCCGACCTGCTGCCGCGCCGCAGCCCAAGTCCGACGCCCCGGGGCCGCGCGCCACGCCGGGCTTCGAGCAGCTGAAGAAGGCCAGCGCCGGGGCCGTCGCCGAGATCGTCCGCGAGCAGTCGGACTATTATCACGCGACCAAGACGACGATCTTCAACGCCCTGATGAACACGATCGACCTGGCCCAGTTGGCTCAGCTCGACACCAAGGCCGCCTCCGAGGAGATCCGTGACATCGTCGCCGAACTGGTGGCGATCAAGAACGTCTCCATGTCGGTGGCCGAGCAGGAGCATCTGGTCCAGGACATCGTCAACGAGGTCCTTGGCTATGGTCCGCTCGAGCCGCTGCTGGCGCGCGACGACATCGCCGACATCATGGTCAACGGGGCCGGCCGGGTCTTCATCGAGGTCGGTGGCAAGGTCCAGCTGACCAATGTCCGCTTTCGCGACAACGCCCAGCTGATGAACATCTGCCAGCGGATCGTCAGCCAGGTCGGCCGCCGCGTGGACGAGAGCTCGCCGATCTGCGACGCCCGCCTGCCCGACGGCAGCCGCGTCAATGTCATCGCGCCGCCTCTGGCCATCGACGGCGCCACCCTGACGATCCGGAAGTTCAAGAAGGACAAGCTGACGATGAAGAACCTGGTGGAGTTCAGCTCCATCAGTCCGGAGGGCGCACGCGTCCTCGGCGTCATCGGCGCCTCCCGGTGCAACGTCGTCATCTCCGGCGGCACGGGTTCCGGAAAGACCACCCTGCTCAATACCCTGACCGCCTTCATCGATCCGACCGAGCGCGTCATCACCTGCGAGGACGCCGCCGAGCTTCAGCTGCAGCAGCCGCACGTCGTTCGCCTGGAGACCCGCCCGCCCAACCTCGAGGGCCAGGGCACGATCACCATGCGCGACCTGGTCAAGAACTGTCTGCGGATGCGCCCTGAGCGCATCATCGTCGGAGAGGTGCGCGGCCCCGAGGCGTTTGACCTGCTGCAGGCCATGAACACCGGCCACGACGGCTCCATGGGCACGCTGCACGCCAACAGCCCGCGCGAAGCCATCAGCCGGATGGAGTCCATGATCACCATGGGCGGCTATGGCCTGCCGTCCAAGACCATTCGCGAGATGATCGTCGGCAGCGTCGATGTGATCATCCAGGCCGCCCGCCTGCGCGACGGCAGCCGCCGCATCACCCACATCACCGAGGTCGTGGGGCTGGAAGGCGACGTCATCGTGACCCAGGACCTGTTCCTGTACGACATCACCGGCGAAGACGAGAACGGCAAGATCATCGGCCGCCACCGTTCGACCGGCATCGCCCGTCCCCGCTTCTGGGATCGCGCCCGCTACTACGGGCTGGAGCGCGAGCTGGCGGAAGCCCTCGACGCGGCGGAGTAGCGGCCATGCTGGAACTGCTCGCGGGCGTCCTCGGCTTCGTCGTCATTGCCGGCCTGGGCTGGGTCTTCGTCGGCGGCGAGGACTCCAGCGTCCAGGCGCTGAAGCGGGCCCAGGGCTTCGGCGGCATCAAGACCGACCCTACCCGCGCCCGGAAACAGGCCGCGGCCAGCAACACGCCCGAGGCCCGCCGCAAGCAGATCCTCGTTCAGCTGCAGGACGCCGAGCGACGCGAGCGCAAGGCCCGCATGACCCTGGCGGCCAAGCTGAAGCAGGCCGGCATGGGCGTCAGTGTCCGGACCTTCCTGCTGATCAGTGCCGGCCTGGGCGCCGCAGGTCTGCTGCTGCCGCTGATGTTCGGCCTCAATCCGCTTCTGTGCATCGGCATCGCAGTGGTGTTCGGCCTGGGCCTGCCGCGCTGGGTGGTCGGGATGCTGGGCAAGCGCCGGATGAAAAAGTTCGGGAACCTGTTCCCCGACGCGGTCGACGTGATCGTCCGCGGCATCAAGTCCGGCCTGCCGGTCCACGACTGCTTCAAGATCATCGCGCGTGAAAGCCCCGCGCCGCTGGGCCCGGAGTTCCAGCGCCTTGTCGACGGGTTGGGCGTCGGACTGACCCTGTCCCAGGCGCTCGAGAAGATGTACGAACGGATGCCGACGCCGGAGCTGAAATTCTTCGCCATCGTCATGGCCATCCAGCAGAAGACCGGCGGCAACCTGGCCGAGGCGCTGGGCAACCTGACCACCGTGCTGCGCGCCCGCAAGATGATGGGGGAGAAGATCAAGGCCCTGTCGTCGGAGGCCACGGCCTCGGCCGGCATCATCGGCTCCCTGCCGCCGGCGGTCATGATCCTGGTCGCCCTGACCACCCCGGCCTACATGGCCCTGATGTTCACCGACCGGCGCGGGCAGTTCATGCTGCTGGTCGCCATCCTGATGATGAGCTTCGGCGTCTTCGTGATGAAGAAGATGATCGCGTTCAAGTTCTGAGGGAGCGGACATGACGGACCTGATGACCTTCCTGACCGACCCGCAGAGCCTGCTGAGCCTGCTCGTGGCCGTCCTCGCCTTCGCCGCCGTCTTCGGCTTGCTGAGTGGCCTCGGCCAGGGCGAGGGGCTGAACAAGCGGATGAAGGCGGTCGCCGAGCGTCGCGACGAGTTGAAGCGTCGCTCGCGGCAGGCCATCGCCACCCAGGCCTCCGGGCCCGGCCTGCGCCACTCGGACGACGGCTTCAAGAAACGGGTCGTGGACCGGCTGAACCTGACCCAGCTGCTGGAGGATCCCAAGGTCGCCGCCAAGATGGCCCAGGCCGGCTTTCGCGGGCCCAAGCCGCTGACGACCTTCTATTTCTTCCGCTTCGCCACGCCCTTCATCTTCATGGCGGTGGCCATCTTCTATCTGTTTATCTTCAACGACTTCGGTCTGCCGCTGATGACGCGCGTCCTGGCCGTGGCGGTGGCGACGGTGGTCGGCTTCTACGCCCCCAACCTGTACCTGGAGAACCGCATCTCCAAGCGCCGCACCTCGATCATGCAGGCCTTCCCCGACGCGCTCGACCTGCTGCTGATCTGCGTCGAGGCAGGCATGTCGATCGAGGCCGCGATCCAGAAGGTCAGTCAGGAAATCGGCAGCAGCTCCATCGACCTGGCCGAGGAGCTGACCCTGCTGTCGGCGGAGCTCAGCTATCTGCCCGACCGGCGTATGGCCTATGACGGCCTGGCCAAGCGCACCAACCATCCCGGCGTCCGCTCCGTCGCCACCGCCATGACCCAGGCCGAGACCTATGGCACGCCGCTCGGCACGGCGCTGCGGACCATGGCGAAGGAAAACCGCGAGATGCGCCTGTCGGCGGCGGAGAAGAAGGCCGCGGCCCTGCCCGCCAAGCTGACCGTGCCGATGATCCTGTTCTTCCTGCCGGTGCTGTTCATCGTCATCCTGACCCCGGCGATCATCAATATCCAGGATACGATGGCCAAGGGCGGCTGACGACCCTCAGGTGACGGGCCGCGTCAGCTCTCCGCCCGTGCCTTGATGGCCTCACCCACGGCCTCTGCCGCACGCCGCAGCACGGGTCGGCGGCCATCATGGAACCACTCGCCGCGCAGGCCCGAGAAGATCCAGCCGTTGGACAGGATGCAGGCTCCGGGCTCCAGCTCCTCGATCTCATAGTAGCGGGTGACCCGGAACCACAGGCCGCGACTCTCGGCCCAGACCAACTGGGCGCGCGGCTGCCAGTCGACCACACGCGCGGCGACCCGACGTTCGCCGAGGCCCTCGATCGTCTCGGTCAGCGCCAGTTCGGCGCCGAAGCCGATCGTGCCCTCCACGGCCTTCTCCACCGGATTCCAGTGGCTCCAGCCAGAAAGGTCCGAGATCAGGTCCCAGAGGCGGTCGGCGTCTGCGCGCACGCCGACGCGCTTTTCGATGCGGGCGGTTTCCATGGCGCTCGTCTGGCACGACGCGCAGGCCGAGAAAAGGCCGTCAGCGGCTTCCTTCAGGTCCCGGCTGGCTGGCCGGCTGGGCGGCGGCCCTCTCTCGCACGTCGGCGCTGACCGCGTCGGCCGGGGGCGGCGCGCCCAGACTGCGCAGGGTGAAGGCCAGGATCAGGGCCATGCCGGTCAGGACGACGTTCAGCACAAACGGAGCCGGCTCCCTCCATTCGTAAAGCGCCACGCCGATCACAGGCGGGGCAAGGAAGCTCAGCCCCGCCAGCGACATCATCAGGCCGGCCACTGCCCCCTGCTCGGCCGGGCCGACCGCCAGCGAGGACCCGGCTGTGAACCCGGGTCGCGCGAACCCGAGCCCCAGAGACACCAGGGCATAGCCCACGGTCACCGCAAAGAAGTCGGTCGCGCCCACGCTCAGCAGATTGCCGGCCAGGGCCAGCCCGGCGCCCCAGCGCATCAAGGCACGCGGCTGAAGGTTCAGCAGCGGGATCAGACCCCACTGCGCCAGCAAGGTCGCCGCCGCCCCCGCGAACATGGCCAGGCCGATGAAGGGTTGGGCCTGTGCGGGATCCAGTCCCTGGACTGCCATCTCGTCGATGACGTGAAAGCCCAGCACCGAGATGTTGACCGCCTGCACGCCGGTGACCAGGACGCCAAAGGCGAGATGCCCGGCGATGCGCGGATCGCGCCACAGCCCCCTGGCCACTGGCCGATCGGTCGGCAGGCGCGCGACCTCGCCCGACGGCAGCCGCTTCCAGACCCAGACCAGGACGAGCGCCCCGATCGCGGCGAAGGCATACAGTGGGCCTGCCAGGCCGACGATCGGCAAGACCAGGAAGGGCGCAAGCGTGGGGCCCACCACTGTGCCCAGCCCCTGCGCCGAGGCCAGCAGGGACATCGCCCGCGTCCGCTCCCCCTGGGTCGTGCGGTCCGCCACATAGGCCTGGGAGGCGATGGGAGCCGCCGAACCGAACAGGCCATAGACCGCGCGGGCGGCCCCCATCAGGGTGAAGGCAAGGCCGACGGCGAGCCAGCCCTCCAGCCCCGCCGTGGTGGCGAGTCCGAACCCGGCCATGGACACGACGAAGCCCGCCAGCCCCACCAGGATCGTGCGCTTGCGTCCCCAGACATCGGACCGTCGGGCCCAGACCGGACTGGCCAGGGTCCAAAGCAGGGCCGACAGGGCGAAGGCGCCGGCCACCAGGGTGTCGGACAGACCGAACTCGCGCCCGATCGTGGGCAGCACCGACTGCAGCGCCATATTGCCGCCGGCGGCGATCAGGCTGACCGTGAACAGGATCGCAAAGGCCTGTGACCGCAGGTTCACCGGCTCATTCCGCCGCGGCCGGGGGCGGGACCAGCCGCAGCCGTCGCCCGTCTTCCAGCCCCAGCCGCGCCTTGATCTGCAGCAGGTCCGTGCCGGGGGCGATCACCAGAAGTTCGGACGGCCGCGCCGCATTGACCGCCACCACTGCCCGCTTGGGACACAGGTCGAAGCAGTCGGTCTCCTTGACCACGATCTCGGCCTTCCGGCCCTTGCCGGCCTTCAGATACTTTTTCAGCGCCTTCTTGAGCGACCTGTCGCCCTCCGGACCAAAGCCCTTGCCGTCCAGCTTCTTGGAACATTTGCGGCAGACGAGGACTACGTCCTGCCAGCGGGTCTTGGCGGCCTTGATGGGCATGGGGGCCACATCGCCCCTCCGGGCGGCTTGCGCAAGGCACGAAACGGGTCTCATCGTGACCGGGCCTGTTGGGGGAAGCTGAAATGACCGTCCGTCGCCTGCTGATCGCCGCCGCCGCTCTCGCGCTCGTCGCCTCGCCAACCCGGGCCCAGGAGCGCGCGCCTGACGCCGCCATCGCGGCCGTCATGCCCGAGGTGGTGGCCTGGCGGCGCGATTTCCACGCCAATCCCGAACTGGGCTTTGCCGAGCACCGCACCGCAGCCGCCGTCGCCGCGCATCTCCGCGCCCTGGGACTGGAAGTGCATGAGGGCGTCGGCAAGACGGGTGTGATCGGCGTGTTGCGGGGCGGCCGGCCCGGCCGGACCGTGGCCCTGCGCGCCGATATGGACGCCCTGCCGGTGCAGGAGGCGACCGGCCTGCCCTTCGCCTCCACCGCCACCGGGACCTATATGGGCCAGACCGTCCCTGTCGCGCATGCCTGCGGTCACGACGCCCACATCGCCATGCTGATGGGCGCCGCCGAGGTGCTTGCCGGCATGAAGTCCGGGATTTCGGGAACGATCGTCTTCATCTTCCAGGCCGCTGAGGAGGGCGCGCCTCCGGGCGAGCCGCTGGGCGGTGCCGCCCTGATGGTGCAGGAAGGGGTGCTGGAACGCTTCGGCGTGGATGCCATCTTCGGCCTGCATGTGGTGCCCGGTGCGCCGGGCTCGATCTGGTGGCGCCCCCAGGGCTTCATGGCCGCCTCGGACCGCGTCGACGTGGTGCTGAAGGGGCGCCAGACCCACGGCGCCTGGCCCTGGAAGGGCGTGGACGTCATTTCGGCCGCCGCGTCAGTGATCCTGACCGTCAACACCCTGACCGCCCGCACCGTGGACCCGACCACAACGCCTACCGTCTTCACCATCGCCACGATGGACGCGGGCGTGCGCTACAACATCATCCCGGACCGGGCCGTGCTGTCGGGCACCCTGCGCACCTTTGACGTGGCCCAGCGGGACGCCCTGGTCGCCCGCGCCGAGGCCGCGATCGGCCATGTGGCAGAGGCGCACGGCGCCATGGCCGAGTTCTCGGTCCGCCAGAACGCCGCACTCGTCTACAATGATCCGGACCTGTCGGCCTGGCTGGCGCCGGTGCTGGAGACCGTCTCGCCCGGCGCGATCAATCCGGCCGCCCCGCCCACCACGGTCGCCGAGGACTTCAGCTACTTCCAGCAAAAGGTGCCGGGCGTGTTCTTTCACCTGGGGGCGTCAAGGGCAGGGGTGGATCCCACCACCTCGCCGCCCAATCACTCGCCGGAGTTCGACGTGAACGAGGCGGTGCTGGAGACCGGTGTGCGGGCGCATGTCACGATCGCGCTCAACTTTCTGCAGGAGCGGCCGTCGTCCTGACGTCGGCAGAGCTTACCGCGACCGCTTCCTGACCCACATCGCCGCATCAGCCTCCGCCAGCCACGCGTCTGGATCGGGCTGGCCGGCATAGGCGCGCACGCCGAAGGAGCCGCCGAGTTCCTCGCGGCGCGCCTCCCATTCAAAGCCCTCCGCCCGAAGGGAATCGGCCAGACGCTGCGCCTTTTCCCGGCCCTCCTCGGGCCCGGCATTCAGCAGGAGCAGGCCGAACTCGTCGCCTCCCAGTCGGCCGACGGAGTCGGACTCGCGCAGATTGGCGCGCAGCATCTCCGCGACGTGCACCAGGGCCGCATCCCCGGCGGCGTGGCCCAGACGGTCGTTGACGCCCTTGAAGCCGTCCAGGTCCAGATAGAGGAGGCAGGCCGGCACGCCATGCCGCTGGCAATAGGCCATGGCGCGGGTCATGGCGGCCACGAAACCGCGGCGATTCAGGGCGGGCGTCAGGACATCGTGCTCGGCCGCCGCCTCCGCCGCGGCGGCGCGAGCCCGCAAGGCCTCGACCTCGGCTGTCAGGCGCGCGATTTCGGCCATCAGGTCCGACACGGGCCGATCGTCGGCGGCGGAAAGGGACACGGCGGTCTCGGGACAGGCGCGACTCACCCGGCCGCGTTGGACGTGATGCTAACGCCCGCTGTTGCGGGCGCAACGCGGGTGCTGTAACCGGCGCGCTTT
>CAMCIP010000017.1 GCA_945874855.1 Brevundimonas vancanneytii | reverse complement strand
AGATATTTGGCCCGACGCAGCACCCGCTCGACGCGGGCGCCCTCCAGCCGTTCCACGAAGCGGTCAGGAAAGGGGAAGCGCAGGTCGGGCCGGTTCTGGCGCACGGCACTGAGCCGCGCGCCGGAGAGGACGGGCTCCAGCCCGCGCCGAACGGTCTCGACTTCGGGCAGTTCGGGCATGGGCTTGGCCTGGTCGAAACGGGAGCCCCGGTCAGTAGCAGACCGTTGGCCCGCGGCCAGACGGAAAGCTTGTGGCCGGCGGACGCGGGCGCGGCCGTCGGTCGCGGTACCCTGTAGACCTGCCTCGGCGAGGCGATGCTATGTCTCGCCCATGACGTGGCTTGAGCGCCTTGATCCCCAACGCACCTGGCCCGGCTTTCTGGCTGCGGCGGGCGTCGGCCTGACCGTGCTTTTCGTCTTCATGGAACCCTCCCCGACGGACGTGCTGGGTTTGCCCGCACTGATCGTTTTCTGGGCCCTGCATGTGTTCGCGACCCTCGCGCTTGCCCAGGGGTGTCAGGTCGTGATTTCCCGTCATCTGGCGCCACGGGAGAATCCGTGGGTTTCGATCGTCACGGCAGGCCTCGCCGCGTCGACGCTCGTGACGCCTCTCGCCCTCGGGCTCGATCACCTCATGGTGGCCCCCCTCGATCCTGCCGAGGGCGGTGCCTGGAGCCTTGCCGAGTTTGGCGAGGAATGGATCGCCCTTGCACCGCCTGTGACGCTGGTGTGGCTGGGCCTCAACGCCGTGCGGTTCCTCAGGCTGTCGCCCGACGATACACCGGCCTCGACCCCGTCCCTGCCGGGCAGCGATCAGCCCGACTTTATGAGACGATTGCCGGCGGCGCGGCGCGGCCAGCTGATCGCGCTCAGCGCCGAGCTTCACTACCTTCGCGTCCACACGACCCTCGGCGACGCGCTCATTCTCCAGGGCTTCGGTGAGGCTCTGGCGCAGCTGGGACCGGGCGTCGGGCTTCAGGTCCACCGGTCTCACTGGATAGATCCGCGCTTCGTCGTCGGGGTGGTGCGCGACGGTGGGCGGATGAAGGTCGAACTCGTCAACGGCGTCGCCTTGCCCGTCGCGCGAAGCCGACGCGGCGAGGTTACCGCGATGCTGACCGGAGAGGCCAGGCCCGCGTTGGCCTGACCCTTCGCAGCGCCGCCCACGCCGCTCGCGCCTTGACCCGCGTCCGCCGCCTGGCCGGCGAGCCGTTGGTGCATGCCGCGCTACCGTTCGTGCATAGCCGTTAGCGGGCCTGCTCGGGAGAGGCCAACAGTCCGGACTTCTGCCAGCCAGCCGGACGACCCTTCCCATGAGCTTCGACGCATGACGCCCCTTCTTCCCGGAGAAAGGAAGGGCAGCCCGCGAACAACCATCCGACCCATGACGAGGTGCAACAGAACCGGCGTCGAACCGCAACGTCGCAGACGCCGAACCGTAACCGTCGCGACATCCGACTCTGGCATGTCGGTCAAACGCCGCCTTGGGGGAGTCATGACGGCCGGTCATCCTGACTTTACCGACGCGTTCCGTCTCGACCGCCCGCGCCGCGCCGTCAGGCGGGCGTGGTCGCGCGTCCGGCTTGCCGCCGCCGCAGGAGCCCGCGTCGAAGAGCCCGCCATCCTGGCGCTCGCGGCGACTCTGCTCTTAACCGCGTATTTTCTGCTGTTTCCAGGCGTCGACCTCGCCGTCAGCGCAGCCTTCCATGAAGCTGGCGCCGGCTTTCCCCTGTCGCAGGATCCGGTGCTGAGGGCGCTGCGCAAGAGCTCGACCTGGGTCATGGGCCTGGCCCTGCTTGGGGTGATCGGGGTGCTGGTGCGCCAGGCGCTGCGGGGGCGGCCCTTCACTTCGCGTGAGGCCCGCAAGGGCTGGTTCCTGCTGGCCGGACTGGCCCTCGGGCCGGGCCTGCTGGTCAATGGCACACTCAAGGCCCTGTGGGGTCGGCCCCGGCCGGTGCACCTCGAAGCCTTCGGCGGCGAGGCCCCCTATGTCCCCGTCTGGGCCATCTCGGACTTCTGCGACGCCAACTGCTCCTTCGTCTCGGGCGAGGCGGCCTCGGCGGCCTGGACGGTCGCGGCGCTTGTGCTCCTGCCCGCCGGCGTGCGGCGCTGGCTGCTGTGGCCGGTGCTGGCCTATGCCGCCGCCCTGTCGATGAACCGGCTGGCGTTCGGGGGGCATTTCGCCTCCGACATCCTGCTGTCTTGGTCCCTGGTGGCCCTGATCATGGCGGCGCTGTGGCGGCTGATGGTCGAAAGCCCCGGCGCCGCGAAATGCCGGCTGCGGGTGCGGCGCGCGACGCGGCCGCTGGAGGCCGGTGCCTGAGTTTGCTCAAGATGCCCTCTAGAGTCCGTTGCCTGACGTCCGCCTTCCCGTCCTGATCTTCCTCGGCCTGACGGCGGCGCTGACCCTGCTGCGCCTCCTGTTCCTGAGCCTTGCCGCGACTGACCTGCACTATGACGAGGCCCAGTACTGGGCCTGGGCGCAGACGCCGGCCTGGGGCTATTTTTCCAAACCGCCGATGGTCGCCTGGCTGATCGCCCTGGCCGAACCGGTGTGCGGCTCGGGCGAGGCCTGTGTGCGGTCGCCGGCGCCGCTGATCTGGGCCGGCACAGCCCTGGCCACCTTCGGCATCGGCGCGACCCTGTTCGGCGCGCGGGCCGGTGTCTGGGCGGGCCTCGCGGCCCTTCTGGCCCCGGGGGCCGCGTTCTCGGCCCGGCTGATGTCGACCGACGTGCCGCTGCTGCTGTTCTGGGCCCTGGCCCTGCTCGCCCTGGTGCGGTTGAGGGCCGGGGGCGGGCGCGGCTGGCTGGTCCTGCTGGCGGCCGCCCTGGGCCTGGGGCTGCTGTCGAAATACGCCATGCTCTATTTCCTCGGAGGGTTGGCGGTCGCGGCCATCGTCGACGTCGAAACACGACGGCTGGTGCGAAGGCCGGATCTCTGGATCGCCCTGGCCGTGGGATCGACCGCCCTGATCCCCAATCTTCTCTGGAACCTGGAGCATGGCGGGGCGACCCTGCGCCACACGGCCGACAACGCCACGGGCGGCGGTCTGACGCCGGGCCTGACCGAGGGGCTTGCGTTTCTGGCGGCCCAGTTCGCCCTGGCCGGGCCGGTGGTCCTGGCGGGACTGGTCCTGGCGGCGCTGCGGCCGCGCACGGCGGAGACGCGTCTGCTGCTGGCCTTCAGCCTGCCGGTCCTGCTGGCGGTCACGGGCGTGGCCTTCCTGACCCGGGCGCATGGCAACTGGGCCGCGACGGCGCTGATCGCGACCTTTGTCCTCGGCTCCGCCCATCTGGCGACGTCGAACCGGAGGACCTGGCTGATCGGCGGGCTGGCGGCGGGCGCGGTGCTGCAGGCCCTGCTGTTCTGGATCGATGTGAACGCACGCGAGGCGACCCTCGCCGGCCAGACGCCGCAGGCCTCGGTGATGGGCTGGGCCGACCTGGGCGCGGCGGTGGCGCGGGCGGCGCGGGCCGAGGGCGCGGTGGCCATCGTGACCGAGCGGCGACGCGAGGCGGCGGCCATGAGCTACTATGCCCGGTCGGCGAGCCTGCCCGTGCTGGCCTGGCCGGGGCCCGGAGGGGTGCCGGACGACCATTTCCAGATGACCGTGCCCCTGACCGGGCGTGAGGTCGGGCCGGTACTGGCGTTGGCCGCCTGCGCCGACCCGGCCCGCTTCGGCCAAGCCTATGACCGGGTCACGCCGCGCGGCCGGGTCGAGGTTCCGGCGGGTCCGGGCGAGACGCGCGCGGTCTGGCTGTTCCGGCTGGAGGGGCCGCGCGGACCGGTAAGCCGGCCGGCCGACTGTCCCTAGACGACGAACGCCATTGCCCTTTCGATCCGGTCGCGCTTACGTCGCGGCCGAACGGGAGAGGGAGTTCCGAGCATGACCGATACGCCGCGCCCCGAGGGCGGTCGCCGCATAGAGCTGACGGCTCGGGCGCTGGTTCTGGGCTGCCTGCTGGCGGTCGTGTTCACGGCGGCCAACACCTATCTGGGGCTGAAGGTCGGCCTGACCTTTGCCTCGGCCATTCCGGCGGCGGTCATCTCCATGGCCATCCTGCGCGGCTTCAGGACCTCGACCATCTGGGAGAATATGACGGTCCAGACCGTGGCCTCGGTCGGCGGGGCGATGAGTTCGATCATCTTCGTCCTGCCCGGCCTGGTCATGGTCGGCTGGTGGCTGGAGTTCCCGTTCTGGGAATCGGTGCTGATCTGCGTCTTCGGCGGCGTGCTGGGCGTGACCTTCTCCATCCCCCTGCGGCGGGCCCTGGTCGTCGACGGCGGCCTGCCCTACCCCGAAGGGGTGGCGGCGGCCGAAGTGCTGACCGTCGGCTCGCGCGGCGCCGCCCAGACCGAAAGCGCGGTGCGCGAGAATGCGGCGGGGCTGTGGGTCGTGATCACCGGCGCGGTCGTGTCGGCGGGCTATGCCCTGCTGGTCGCGGGTCGGGTGTTCGCGGGCGAGGCGGCGAAATTCATCAAACTGCCGGCGTCGCTGGGCGGCGGGGCCACGGGCATGGGCTTCGGCATGCAGTTCGCCCTGCTGGGCGCAGGTCACCTGATCGGCCTGGCCGTGGGTCTGGCGCAGGCGTTCGGCCTGTTGCTGGCCTGGGGCATTGCCGTGCCGATCCTGACGTCGCCGGACACCATCGCCTGGCTGACCGCCAACGGCATTCCGTCCATAGCGACCACCCTCGAGCCGGGCGCGGCCGCCGAGGAACTGGCCGGCACCGTCTGGCGGCGCGAGGTCCGCTTCATGGGGGCCGGCGTCATCGGCGTGGCCGCCATCTGGACCCTGATCAAGCTGGCCGGGCCGCTGATCGGTGGCCTGACGTCGGCGCTTGCGGCCAACCGGCGGCGCAATGCGGGCGAGGTGCTGGACCGTACCGAGCAGGACATTCCGATCACCCTCGTGGCGGGGCTGTCGCTGGCCTGTCTGGTCGGCATCGCCGGCCTGCTGGGCTGGTTCGCCCAGGGCAATCCGACCCTGGCCGGATCGACGGCCCTGCTGGTCGGCGGGGGGCTGGTCTATGTGGTGGTCATCGGTTTCGCCGTGGCGGCCATCTGCGGCTACATGGCCGGGCTGATCGGCTCGTCCAACAGCCCGGTGTCGGGCGTGGGCATCCTGGCCATCGTCATCGCCGCCCTGCTGATGCTGGGTGTGCTGGCGCTGGCGGGCGTGCCGGCCGATCCGTCGGTGGTGGCCTTCGCCCTGATCGTGACGGCGGTGGTCTTCGCCGTGGCCGTGATCGCCAATGACAACCTTCAGGACCTCAAGACCGGCCAGCTGGTCCAGGCCACGCCCTGGCGCCAGCAGACGGCGCTGATCGTGGGAGTGATCGCCGGGGCCATTGTGATCCCGATCATTCTCAACCTGCTGAACGATGCCTTCGGCTTCGAGGGCGGGCCGGCGGGCATCGCCGACGAGCCGCTGGCCGCGCCCCAGGCGACCCTGATCTCGGCCCTGGCCAAGGGGGTGATCGAGGGCGGCCTGCGCTGGGACCTGATCGCCATCGGCGCCGTGATCGGCGTCGCGGTGATCCTCCTCGACGCCGTGCTCGGCCGTGCCACCAGGGGCCGGATGAAGCTGCCGCCGCTGGCCGTCGGCATCGGCTTCTACCTGCCCGCGGCGGTGACCACGATGCTGGTGATCGGGGCGGTGTGCGGCTGGCTGTACGACAAGGCGATCAAGACCACGCGCTTCGCCGATGTGGGCCGCCGGATGGGCGTGCTGCTGGCCAGCGGCCTGATCGTGGGCGAGAGCCTGTTCCTGGTCATGACCGCCGGGGTCATCGTCTCGACCGAGAACGAGGCACCCTTCGCCATGCTGCCCGAAGGCTCGACCTGGCCGGCCATGACCGCGGGCATCGCGGCCTTCGCCGTGCTGACCGTGGCCCTCTATGCCTGGGTGCGCAGCCGGTCGGCCAGGGTCTGATCCGGGGCGGTCAGTCGGCCTTGTAGACCGCGTGGCAGGACTGGCAGGAGGCGCGGACCACGGCCCACTGGGCGGCGAAGCCGGCTGCGTCGTCGGCCTGGGCCAGCTGCGCCAGCTTGCCGGCCTCGGCCGCGAAGGTCGCCGCCCTGGCGTCGAAATCGGCGCGCTGGGTCCAGATCACCGCCTTCGCGTCCGTGGCCTCGGCGCCGAGGGCGTCCTGGCCGGTGCCGGCGGGGAACATGCCCGGCACGGCGGCGGCCCAGCGGGCCACGGCGCCGGCGGGAAAGGCCTGGGTCCGCACCGGACCGCCGGCGTCGATGGTGGCCTTGAACCCGCCCATGGCCGCGCCCGACAGGGCCATGGCGGCCTTGCGGGCGGCGACCACCTCGGCGGCGCTGACCTGGACGGGATCTTGGGCGTCGGCGGCCACGGCGGTGCAGGCCAGGGCGACGACGGCGGCGGCGATCACGGTGCGCATGGGAGACCCTCCGGAAGTTTGGGCGCCCACCGTCCTCCCGAAACGGGCGCGCGTCCAGACCTTCAGTCGCGCGGCCGCAGCGGCCAGCCGTGGTCGATGGGGCCGTGGCCCGCGCCGAGGGCCGGCGCGCGACGGATGGCCTCGGCCACATAGGCCCAGGCCTCGGCCACCGCGATTTCCAGCGGCAGACCCCGCGCCAGACCTGCGGCGCAGGCGCTGGCCAGGGTGCAGCCGGTGCCGTGGGTGTGGCGGGTCTCGGTCCGGGGGCCTTCCAGCAGGGTCTCGCCCGAGGACGTCAGCAGGAGGTCGATCACCGTCTCGCCCGGCACATGGCCGCCCTTCATCAGGACGGCGCGGGCACCCATCCGCAGGATGGCCTCGCCGGCGCGGCGCTGGCCGTCCAGGTCGGGAACCGCGATCCCGGTCAGGGCCTCGGCCTCGGGCGCATTGGGGGTCAGGAGGGCGGCGCGGGGGACCATCAGGGTCCGCACGGCCTGCATGGCCTCGACCGGCAGCAGGGGATGGCCGCCCTTGGCCACCATGACGGGGTCGACGACCGCGGGGACTCCGGCGCGGTCCAGGATGGCGGCGACGGTCTCCACCACCTGGACCGAGCCCAGCATGCCGGTCTTGACCGCATCGGCGCCGATGTCGTCCAGGACGGCGTCGGCCTGGGCGGCGATCAACTCCACCGGCAGAGGGTGGACGCCGTGGACGCCGAGGGTGTTCTGCACCGTGATGGCGGTGACGGCGGTCGCCGCATAGCCGCCCAGCAGCGTCACGGTCTTGAGGTCCGCCTGAAGCCCCGCCCCGCCGCCGGAATCCGAGCCGGCGATGATCAGGACCCTTCCCCTGGGCGCGCTGCCGCCCGGCTCGCGGAGCCTCGCGGCCTGAGCGCGTTCCCCGTCCGCGCCGGTCACGCCGGGGCCCCGGAGAACAGCTTGAGCCCGACGATGCCGGCCACGATCAGGACGATGCAGACGATCCGCAGGGCCGTGGCGGGCTCATCGTACAGCAGGATACCGACCGAGGCCGCGCCCACCGCGCCGATGCCGGTCCAGATGGCATAGGCCGTGCCGATCGGCAGCTTCTGTGTCGCCAGCCACAGGAACCAGAAGCTGGCGATCATGGTGAAGCCGACCAGCAGCGAGACCACCGGTCGCTGCGGACCGACGAATTTGAACCCGGAGGCCCAGGCCACTTCCAGCAGTCCGGCGATGATCAGGGCGAGCCAGGGGTTCATCCGGCCCAGATGGGACAGGCAGGCGCGGGGGGCAAGCCGTCGGCGTCCCGCAGGCTCAGGGCGCGGCGGCGAGCGCCGCCTGCATCGCCAGCGCCTGGACGGTCTCGCGCACGTCGTGGACGCGGACGATCGTGACGCCCCGCCGGGCCGCCTCGACAGCGAGGGCCAGCGAGCCGCCCAGCCGGTCAGCGGCGTCGGTGGCGGTCGGATCGACCGCCTGGATCAGCCGCTTGCGGCTGGCCCCGTACAGGACGGGGAAGCCGGTCGCGACCAGGGTGTCGAGGCGCGCGGTCAGGGCCAGGTTGTGCGCCGCCGTCTTGCCGAAGCCGATGCCGGGATCCAGCCGGATCCGGTCGCGCGCCACGCCCGCCGCCATGGCCGCCGCCGCCCGGGCCAGCAGGGCGTCGCGCACCTCGGCCACCACGTCGTCGTAGCGGGGATCAGCCTGCATGGTGCGCGGCGCGCCCTGCATGTGCATCAGCACCACATCGCAGCCCAGTTCGGCGGCGACGGCGGGGGCGTCCGGCGAAAAGGTCAGGGCGGTGACGTCGTTCCACATCGTGGCCCCGGCCGCGACGGCGGCGCGGGCGACCGCCGGCTTCATCGTGTCCACGCTGATCGGCCCGTCCCAGGCCGCGCGCAGGGCCGCGATCACGGGGATGACCCGGCCGATCTCCTCGGCCTCGGAGACGGGATCGGCCCCCGGCCGGGTGCTCTCGCCGCCGATGTCCAGCAGGTCCGCGCCCCGGTCGACCAGCCTCAGCCCGTGCGCCACCGCCGCCGCCACCGAGCCCAGCCGCCCGCCGTCGGAGAAGCTGTCCGGCGTGACGTTGACGATGCCCATGACGCGGGGCCGGCCGCTCACCCCCGGCCCCCGATCAGACCGCCCAATGCCTCCAGATACGCCGCGAAGGCGGTGCGGCCGGCAGGGGTGATGGAGACGCGGGTCAGGGGCTTGTTGTTCACGAAGCTCTTGGCGATAGCGACATAGCCGGCCTCCTCCAGCTTCTTCAGATGGACCGACAGATTGCCCTGGGTGGCCTCCAGCACGGTCTTCAGCTCGGTGAAGTCCGCCGCCTCGACATCGGCCAGATAGACCATGATCCCCAGCCGCAGGCGGCCGTGGATGACCTCGTCGATGCGTCCGAGCTCGTGCAGGCCCATCCTGAACTCAGTCCGCAGTACGCGCGGCGCGGGCGTCGCGGAACATGACCCAGCCCGGAAGGGCGAACAGCAGAAACAGGGCGGTGGTGCAGACGGCCAGATACCACATGGACTCGCGCACCAGCAGGCCCAGCGCCACTGCCGTCGCCCAGCCGCCCAGGGCCGTGGCCAGCATCCAGGCCTTTCGCTTCAGCGTCCAGGCCACATACCAGGCGGCGGCCTGCAGCGCGAAGACGATGGCCGTATAGTAGAGCCAGATGGC
Organism: Brevundimonas vancanneytii; assembly: GCA_945874855.1. Classification (GTDB taxonomy): domain Bacteria; phylum Pseudomonadota; class Alphaproteobacteria; order Caulobacterales; family Caulobacteraceae; genus Brevundimonas; species Brevundimonas vancanneytii_A. The sequence goes on along the minus strand of CAMCIP010000017.1, from coordinate 8,540 downwards.
GAAATCGTTGTCCCGCAGGGCGCCGATGCCGAAGATGATGATGACGGCCCCATTGGCCATGCCCGTGGCGCTGAAGGCCGCCTTCAGTGTGCGGGCGGCTGCCGGCCCGCGATCGCCGACGCCGTCCTTGCGGTCTTTCAGGATGGCCCAGACCAGGATCACCAGGAAGGTCACGCTGATGAGGGTGACAAAGATCAGACTGGCGAGGTCGGACCAGCGGACCAGCCCCGTTACCTGACCAAGGTGGAACAGGCACTGCAGCCCGTAAAGTAACCCACCGGCCAGATAGCAGATGGCCATGGTCATCGTCGGGTGTCCGCCGCCCTCGACGATCGAGCGCAGGAAGGCGAGGTCGTCCTCGGGCGAGTTCGGGCGGGGCTTGGCGGGCATCAGGTGAGTCTCCGGCGACCGGTTCGCCCTGGCGTGGACGAGCCGGTCAGGGTTGGCAAGCTACTCGGCGGCAAGGGCGGCGGGCCGCGACCGCCGCCAGGGCACGCGGCGGCCGTTCAGCGCCTTGCCGACGAAGGTGTGGCGTACCAGCAGCTCATAGGTCAGCAGGCAGACCGCCATCACGGCCATGATGACGGCGCCCATCTTGGCCCACCAGGGCCAGGCCAGGTCCAGCACCAGCACCTGGGCCACCATGACCAGCGGCAGGTGGAGCAGATAGGTCCAGTAGGAGGCGTCGGCGAGGTAACGCATCACCCGGCTGGCGCGGTTCAGGAAGCTGACGCAGAGGCCGAGGAAGGCGAAGCTCGAGCTGTAGACGGCGAGCGCGGTGACCCAGGCCTGGGTCAGGCGCATCGACAGGTCCAGCTGAACCTCGATCGCGGGCGTCAGGCCGCCGGCCAGCTGGAAGGCGGCGGTGCCCGTCGCCGCGGCGATGATCAGGAACCGCGGCCACAGCCGGGCCAGCTTCGCCAGCAGGTCGATGCGGCGGGCCAGCAGCCAGCCCATGGCGAAGGCCAGGCCGAAACCGACCAGGGCCGGGGCGTTCGGCACGAAGCCATAGTCGGGCGTGGGGATGCCGAAGAAGGGGATCCAGTTGGGGAAGGCATAGAGGGCCAGGGCCAGGGGGGCCGTCGGGATCACCGGCGTCCAGGGGCCGACCATCCAGCCTGCGAGACGATCGGCGATCCGGCCCTGGGGGTCGACCAGCCGCGCCAGCGGCCGCAGGACCAGGACGGCGGCATAGAAGATCAGCAGCACCCACAGGAACCACAGGTGCAGCAGGGGCAGGGTCTCGATCGCCAGGGGCGGAGGCGGCGGGCCGCCGGTCGGAATGGTGCCGCCGTTGTCGATCGCCGCCTTCCACACGATCACGGCGATGACGGAAGGAAAGACCACCCACCACATGCCGAACAGGGGGTTGGCGATCCGGCCCAGCCGGTTCTTCGCAAAGCCCCAGACGCCGCGCCGGGACAGCAGGATCTGCGCGAACAGGCCGGCGACGATGAAGAAGGCCGTCATCCGGAACAGGTGGACGGCGAAGAAGATCACATAGGCTCCGGCGGACGTCTGGTCGTCCGGCACCGGCCAGATCGGCGAGGGGAAGTAGGCGAGCGAGGCATGCAGCACGACCCCCAGGATCAGGGCCACGGCCCGCAGGGCGTCGAGCCCGTGCAGGCGGTCGGCAGTGGTCGGCACGTCGGTCATGGCAGGTCTCCCCCGGTTGCCGGGGCGATATGACATGAACATGTTTGTAATGCAAACTAGTTCGACAAAGGGAAGGCCCCCTCGCCGTCCTGGCGAGGGGGCCGCCCCCGGGCGTCTGTCAGTGAACGGTTGGCCGCTCCACCGCCGCGCCGTCCGCGACCGGGGTGATGGGCACCGAGACCGAGGGGCCGGAGTTGGGGAAGGCGGTCTCGTCGCGATTGGGCGCCAGGCCCTTTTCCAGAAGGTCGCGGATCTCCTCGCCCGACAGGGTCTCGTACTCGAGCAGGGCCTGGGCCAGCTTCTCGAGATCGTCGGCCTTCTCCGTCAGGATCCTGCGGGCCTCGTCCCAGCCCGAAGTGACCAGCTTCTTGACCTCTGAGTCGATGATCCGGGCGGTCTCTTCCGAGACGTTCTGGCTGCGCGCGACCGAGTGGCCGAGGAAGACCTCCTGCTCGTTCTCGCCATAGGCCACCGTGCCCAGCACGTCCGAGAAGCCCCACTGGGTCACCATGCGGCGGGCCAGTTTCGACGCCTGCTGGATGTCGGAGCTGGCGCCGGAGGTGATGTTCTCCTTGCCGAAGATCAGCTCCTCGGCGACCCGGCCGCCGGCCATGATGGCGATGCGGTCGATCATCTGCTGGTATTTCATGGAATAGCGGTCGCCTTCCGGCAGCTGCATCACCATGCCGAGCGCCTGGCCGCGCGGGACGATGGTCGCCTTGTGCACCGGATCGGCCATCTTGACGTTCATGGCGACGATGGCGTGGCCGCCCTCGTGATAGGCGGTCAGCCGCTTCTCTTCCTCGTTCATGGCCATGGACTTGCGCTCTGCGCCCATCATGACCTTGTCCTTGGCGTCCTCGAAGTCGCGATGGGTCACCATGCGCCGGTCCTTGCGGGCCGCCATCAGGGCCGCCTCATTGACCAGATTGGCCAGGTCGGCGCCGGAGAATCCGGGCGTGCCGCGGGCGATGGTCTTGACGTTGACGTCGGCGGCCAGGGGCACGTCCTTCATGTGCACGCGCAGGATCTTCTCCCGGCCGCCCACATCGGGGTTGGGCACCACGACCTGACGGTCGAAGCGGCCGGGACGCAGCAGGGCCGGGTCCAGCACGTCGGGACGGTTGGTGGCGGCGATCAGGATGATGCCTTCATTGGCCTCGAACCCGTCCATCTCGACCAGCAGCTGGTTCAGCGTCTGCTCACGCTCGTCATTGCCGCCGCCCAGACCGGCGCCGCGGTGACGGCCGACGGCGTCGATCTCGTCGATGAAGATGATGCAGGGCGCGTTCTTCTTGGCCTGTTCGAACATGTCGCGGACGCGGCTGGCGCCGACGCCGACGAACATTTCGACGAAGTCGGAGCCCGAGATCGAGAAGAAGGGCACGCCGGCCTCGCCGGCCACGGCGCGCGCCAGCAGGGTCTTGCCGGTGCCGGGAGGGCCGACCAGAAGTGCGCCCTTGGGAATCTTGCCGCCCAGCCGCTGGAACTTGGCGGGATCCTTGAGGAAGTCGACGACCTCGCTCAACTCCTCCTTGGCCTCGTCCACGCCGGCGACGTCCTCGAACATCTTGCGGCCCTTGTGTTCGGTCAGCAGCTTCGCCTTGGACTTGCCGAAGCCCATGGCGCCGCGCGCCCCGCCCTGCATCTGCCGGGTGATCAGGAAGAAGAGGCCGACCAGCACAAAGATCGGCAGCAGGCCCAGCAGGATGCTCTGCCAGAGGGGCGTGCGCATTGACCGGGTCTCGACCTGAGCCCCGGAGGCGACGATGCGATCCACCAGCTCGACGTTGGGCAGGGGCGTCACGGCGGTGAAGCGCGTGCCATCCTTGAACTCGCCGGTCATGGTCTCGCCGCGCACCTCCACGCCCTTGATGCGGGATTCGGCCACGGCACTCAGCAGCTGGGAGTAGCCGATCTCCTCCGGGCGGGCTGCCGCGGTCTTGGCGCCGGGCATGCCGGGCGCGCCGCCCTGGCTCATGGCGGCATAGACGGCCAGCAGGCCCATGCCGATCATGGCGGCGATAGCGAGGGTGCGCAGGTTCATTCGATCCTCTCGGTCAGGCGGCTGCCGGCGGGCGACCGTCCGTGTGGAATTCAAAATAGGCGTTGACGGCGTCGGGCGCCATCCGGGCGGCGATCAGGTCGGTCTCATGCGGCATCAGGTCCAGCGCGCCCGCCAGTCGAAGGGGGACCAGGGGGCGCATCCGGACGTCCGGCGCTGCAAGAACCGGGCGAGGATCGCCGTCCCGGATCAGGACGGGCACGGCGCCCCGGGCCGCGGCCGGCAGGGTGGAAAGGGCGGCGCGATCGGCAGGCGCGAGGCAAGCCATTCGACCGAGGGCGGGGGCGACGGTCAGGCCGGGCGCGTCGGCGGTGACCTCATATCGGCCGTCCCAGATGGCGCAGAAGCCGGGCTCGAGGCGCAGCGGCGCCAGCCCGACGCGCCGCTGGTCGCCCGGCTCCCGGTGAACCCGGACGACGTCGGCCCGGGCGGACAGGCGGGCACCGCACAGGGTGGCGTGGAATTCTCCGCCGTCGTGCAGGCGTCGGGTCAGCCGCTCCAGCTGATCGCCCGAGGGGGGGCGGGCCCCGCCACCCACACAGGTCAAGGTGGCGGCGAGGGCGCGAGGATCGACCAGCCGGTCGAGCACCACGATCCCCTCTCCCGTCGGGAGAGGGCCGGCCGGCGAGAGGGCGCTCTTCACCCTTTCGCCTGGCGCATCGCTCCGCTCTGCGAGGCTCAGGCCCGTCGTCGGATCGCATGCGATCCGTCCTCCACCCGACGGGAGAGGGAGACGTGATCGCACCCGCGCCCGGGCGAACCTGAGATCGGCGTTGGCCGGGTCCTCGATCCAGTCCAGACCGCGCGCGACGAGCAGGGCCCGCAGGTCGGCGCGGGCGACATCCAGCAGGGGGCGGAACAGCTGCACCTCGCGGCCCTCGGGCCAGACGGGAGAGGGGCTCCACTCCCGCACCCGTCCGATCGGCGTGCCCTCCGCCCGCATCAGGTCGGCCTCGACGGCGTCGTCGAGGGTATGAGCCATCAGCACGACCGACGCACCCGCCTCGCGGGCCGCCCCGGCGATCAGGGCGTGGCGGGCGGCCCGGGCCGCGGCCGGCAGGCCGGTCCCGGACCCGGGGGCGTCCCAGCCCAGGCCCCGCCACGCGCAGCCGAGGGCGCGCGCCTGATCGCCGGCGCGCCGGGTCCACGCGGCGCTCTCGGGGTTCAGGCGATGATCCACCGTCAGGACCAGCAGCGGCCGGCCCCGCAGTCGGGCCCAGTCGACGGCCATGGCCAGAAGGGCCACCGAGTCCCCGCCCCCCGACACGGCTACGGTGAGGGGCGCCGGAATCCGGGGGCAAAGGCGCGCGTCCAGCCGCGCGAAGACCTTCGCGGTCAGGCTCGAGGTCGGGGCGACGCGGCTCAGCGGCAGCCGGCCGAGGCGCGCACGGCGGCGGCGCGCGGCGCCAGCCCCTCCGGTGCGCCGGCGCCATAGCGGGTGCGGAACTCGCGCAGGGCGATGCAGGCGTCGGTGCTCTGGTCCAGCGCCTCCAGCGTCTCCGCCAGCCTGATCGTGGCCTCGGGGGCCCAGGGGGCGACGGGCCAGCCGCGCAGGGCGGCCGCCAGATAGGGCACGGCCCCTTCGGGATCGTCGGCGTCCAGACGCCGGTCGCCCAGCCGCAGATTGGCCTGTCGCGCTTCCTCTGTGTCGGGCCAGGTGACGATCACCACCTCCAGCGCCCGCTCACCGCGCCGCGGATTGGTCGACAGGGCGCGGATCGCCGTGGCCAGGTCGCCATTGGGCGTGCCGGTCGGCGAATTGGCCACGACGGGGGCGTTCAGTTCGGCCTCTTCCCGGGCGCGGGCCTCGATCGTGCCCAGACGGGCCTCGGCCTCGCCCAGCCGGGCGCGGAGGGCGGAATTGGCGCCGCGGGCCTCGTCCAATTCCAGGGTCAGGCGCTCGACGTCGCCGTTCAGGCGCTGGATCGTGGCCTCAACGTCGGCCAGACGCCGATCAACCCCGCCGACCCGACCCTGCAAGGCCACGACCTCGGCGTCCGGCTGCATGATGAAGGGCTGGCCGGTGGCGTTCTGCTGGAAGATGGCGCGCTCCAGCTTGCGGACGTTGCGGTCCAGCCGGTCGAGGCTGCGCTTGTCCCAGACGATCGGCTCCACCGGCACGGACTGGGCCACGACCGCCCCGCCGATCAGGGCGACGCCGATCCCGGTCATCAGGGCGTTTCGGGAAAACCTGGGCAGTTTGAACATGGGACGCAGCTTCCATGGTTTTTGCGGCCAAAAGTCGTCAGCCGGTGAGGCCCAGCATGATGATCGCAACCAGGAACAAGGTCGAGGCCAGGACGCAGAAGAGCAGCAGGGCCACGGTCCGCCACAGGGCCGAGAACCAGCGCAGCCCATAGGTCCCCTTCAGCTGGGCGAACATGTGGACCGGCAGGCCAAGGATGAAGGCCAGTGCGCCGATGACCCCGAAGCCGCTCCAGATCGCGCCCAGCAGCGCCGTCAGGATCAGCAGGATCGACACCGCCGTGAGCGAATAGATCACGAAGACGCCGTGATCATAGAAGGTGAAGCCGCGCTTCCACAGGAACAGCAGCGCCACGAAGGGGATCGACATCGGGATCAGCAGGAAGCTGAATTTATAGAGCGTTTGCTGGATCTTGTAGAGGGCGAGGTCGGGGTTGAGCAGCTTCTTCTTCACCGCCTTGTTCAGGGTTTCATTGCCGAGGTTGACCGAGACGTTTCCGGACTCGGCGGCATCACGGAGCTCCGCCTGCCACGTGCCCGGCTCGAGCCCGTCGGCGCGGTCAGGGTTGTCGACCGAGACCGGCAGACCCAGGCGGCGCTCCAGCGCGGCCACGGACGCCTCGGTGGCGCGGACCGCCACCGCCAGGGCGCTGGATGTCGGCTGCGCTTCCGCTGCCGCGCGGGCTTCAGCCAGGGCCTCACGCGCCTGCGCCAGTTCCCGGGTCGCCTCGACCCGTTCGGCCGGCGTGAGGGTCGTGTCCCTCTTCACCAGGTCGTCGCCACTGGTGGTGAAGCTGAACACGAAGAACATCAGGAAGACGCTGAACAGGAAGATGGCCAGCGGCGAGACGTAGCGGGTGCGCCGGCCGCGGATCCATTCGCGCGTCAGCCGGCCGGGGTTGAAGGCCAGCAGGGGCAGGGTCCGCCAGATCCGCCCATCGAAATGGACGACGCCGTGCAGCACCTCCTCGACCAGGTGCAGCAGGCTGCGGTGGACATGGGTCGGCTGGCCGCAGTTGGCGCAGAAATTCCCGGACGTGGGCTCGCCGCAATCGGTGCAGGCGCCGGTCGCGTCTCCCGCGTGGCCGGTCGGCTTCTCAAGGGCGCCGCCGATCAGCCCGGCCGTGGCCACGCCCCCTGCCGCCTCGATGTCCATGGTGACCCCCGTCGAACCTGGCCGGGAGTATCGGGGCGACCCGCCTTGTGGTCAAAGAGAAAGGGGCGGCCGCGCCCGGCGACCGCCCCTGATTTCACCCGACGCGAGGCCGGCTCAGCGCGGCGCGGGGCCGGTGGCGACCACGGTGTGACCATTGCGGTTGCGGGCCCAGGCGTCCTCGTTGGAACCCTCGGCGATCGGGCGCTCCTTGCCGAAGCTGATCACGTCGATCCGGTTGGCCGGAATGCCGTTCTCGATGAGATACTGGCGGATGGCCTCGGCGCGGCGGGCGCCCAGGGCGAGGTTGTATTCGCGGGTGCCGCGCTCGTCGGCATTGCCCTCGATGCGGACCCGGACCTGCGGATAGCGGCGCAGCCAGGCCACCTGGGTGTCCAGGCGCGGAAAGGCGTCGCGGCGGATCTCATAGCTGTCCAGATCGAAATAGATCCGGTCCGCCGTGTTCATGGCGAAGTCCTCGGCCGAGCCGGGCACCGCCGCGATCGGGCCGCCGCCCACGGTGCCGCCGCCGCGGTCGGGATAGGTGGTGGTTCCACCGGGGGTCGTGCCGCCGCCGGGCACGCCGGCGTCAGGCGGGGTCGGGCGGGTGCAGGCGGCCATGGCCAGGACGCCGGCGCCGATGAGGGTCAGGCGGAAGAGGGGGGAACGGGTCATTCGGGTCGTCTCCTGGAGTTCAGCCGGGACAGTCCCCCAGCTTTGCCGGTGTGGGGTTCGACGGCAAGCCCATAAGCGGGACCGGCGAACGGACGCTTGGCGGGGCCGGGGGCTCCGCCGTCAGGTGGGACAGCTGTCGGCTCCCTGGTTGAAGCCAAGGTCGGCGGGCGGCTGGTCCAGCAGGGGCGACCAGGCGGGGTCGGAGCCGCGCCCCTGATAGCCGGCCTGGGCCACGACGCGGCCGGACAGGTCGACGGTCCACAAGCGGGTGTCGCCGCCCCGCGTCTGGCGCGCGAACATGACATAGCGGCCGTTGGGGGCCCAGGACGGGCCTTCCTCGAAGAAGCTGGACGACAGGATGCGCTCGCCGGAACCGTCCGTGCCCATCACGCCGATGTGGAACTGTCCGCCCTGTTGCTTGGTGAAGGCGATCAGGTCGCCGCGCGGGCTCCATGACGGGGCGGTATACAGGCCGCCACCCCGGCTGATGGGCCGCTGGCCCGATCCGTCCGACCGCATGGAATAGATGCGCGCCGACCCCGACCGGTCCGAGGTGAAGGCGATCATGGAGTTGTCGGGCGAGAAGCTGGGCGAGGTGTCGATGCCCGGATCACTGGTCAGGCGACGCAGCTCGCGGGTGTTCAGGTCGATCGTATAGACGTCGGTATTGCCGCCGCGGATGATCGAAAAGGCCAGTTTCGACCCGTCGTTCGAATAGCGGGGGGCCAGCACCTGGCCGTCGAACTGGCCCAGGCTTTCGCGCCGGCCGGTCGACAGGTCGTACAG
>CAMCIP010000016.1 GCA_945874855.1 Brevundimonas vancanneytii | reverse complement strand
ATCGACTGGACAGGTCCCCAGATCCGGCCGCGCGTGCCCGACGAAGGGCCATTGCCCAAGGTGGTGGACGGGACCGGCCCCCAGATCCTTCCGGACGTGCCCGATGTCGGGCCTCGTGCCAAGCCGCGTGATGGCGAGGGTCCCCAGGTCCGTCCCGATGTCCCCGATTCCGCAAAGCCGGCCAGTTTGGCCGACGGCTTCGGACCGCAGATTCTTCCGGCGACGCCCGACCCGGGTCCCGCAACGGCAAAGGCGACCGACGGCCGCCAGATCCTGCCCGACCCGAGGGCACTGCCCGCGCCGCGTGCCACAGGCAGCATCGAAAGGACCCGCCCAACGGATCCGGCGGCCTCCCCGGAGCCTGACCCAGTCTCGCCTGCGACGGCCGATGGGGCGGCCGAGCCCGTCCTCGCCGCCACTCCGGCAGCCGGCTCCGGCTCTCCGGGTGCGTCCGTCATGGTCGCTGCCGCTGCGGCGAACTGGACACCGCCGGCGCGGTCGATCGACGAGGCCCGGGAACCCGCTCCCCGCCTTCGCGAGGCGCGGGCCAGTCTGGATGGACGGGCGTCCGAGGTGCCTGCTGCCCCGGTTGAACCCGGCCCGAACCCGACGGCGATGCGCGCCCCGACCGTTGACCTGCCCGCGACGGGCCCAGGCTCGCCACAGGAGCAGCCCGCGCCGTCACATGTCCTGCCCGAGGACCTGGCGCCTCCCGCGCGCCCGCCGGAGGCGAGCGGCGCCGACCGCGCGGCCGAGCCGGTCGCGCCGTCCGTCACCTCAGCCGCCACGCCGTCCGACGCCCGGGGTTTCGCCATGTCCCGGGTCGGGGCGGAGACGCTGGCCGACCTTTCGGCCCAGATCGTGCGGCGGCTGGAGGGTCGGTCCACCCGCTTCGAAATGGCCCTGACGCCCGAGCATCTCGGTCGCGTCGATGTCAGCCTGGAGATCGGCGAGGACGGGGGTCTGACGGCCCATCTGGTGTTCGACACGCCCGCCGCCGCCGCCGAGCTTCGGTCACGCGTCGATGAGCTGCGCCGGCAGCTTGAGCAGGCCGGGTTCCAGCTGGCGCGGGACGCCCTGGAGTTCAGCCAGCGCGACCCTTCGTCCGGACGTCAGGATGGCTGGGAGCGCCGCTCCGGCCGGGCCTTCGCCGCCGCGCGCGACCTTGCCGGCCAGGTTGAGGCCGAGCCCCTGATCCGTCTGTCCCTGTTCGCGACGCCCGATCGCGTCGATCTGAAGGTCTGATCCATGGTCGACGCCGTCACCACCACCGCCGCTGACGCCACCAGCCGTATCGGCTCCAGCTCGGCCCTGCTCTCCTCGAATTTCGAGACCTTTCTGGCCCTGCTGACCGCCCAGTTGAAGAACCAGGACCCGCTCTCGCCCGTCGATTCCAACGAGTTCACCGGCCAGCTGACGCAGATGGCCGGCGTCGAGCAGCAGTTGCTGACCAACGACCTGCTGACGGCCCTGCTCAAGGGTCAGCAGGGGTCGGGCCTCGACGGAGCGGCCCAGTACATCGGGCGCGATGCGACCGCGGTCTGGTCGGCGGTGACTGCCGAGGGCGGGGCCGCAACCTGGAGCTATGAGCTGGCTGGAGACGCCACGACGGCGAAGATCCAGGTGCTCGACGGTGCCGGTCGCGTGGTCCATGAGGCCGCCGCCCCCGAACGGGGCGAGGGTGTCCACGACTTCACCTGGAGCGGCGGCCAGGACGGTCAGGTCTACACCCTGAAGATCTCGGCCGCCGATGGCGCCGGGGCCGAAGTGCCCGCCCAGGTCCTGGTCCGCGGCCGCGTCACCGGCGTCGAGATGTACGACGGCCAGCCCTACCTCACCATCGGCGGGTCGATCCTGCCGCTGAGCAGCGTCATCGCCCTGGAGGAGGCCCGTACGGCCGAACCCGAGGCGCCGACCTCGCCCCTTTCTGCCCTCAACCCCCTGAAACTGTTCTCCTGACAGGAACCTCGCCATGAGCATCAACAGCGCCCTTCTGGCCGGCGTGTCCGGCCTGACCGCCAACTCCGCAGCCCTGGCGGCCATCTCCCAGAACATCGCGAACGTGAACACGATCGGCTACAAGCGCGCGGCTGGCGAGTTCCAGACGGTGATCAACAGCCAGGCCCAGGGTGCCGGCTATTCGGCCGGCGGCGTCCTGGCTTCGGCGCGCCACTTCACCAGCCAGAATGGCCAGCTGCAGCGCACCACGTCCAGCACCGACCTGGGCATCTCGGGCCAGGGCTTCTTCGTCGTCACCGAACAGGCCGAGAACCTGCAGGTCACCGATACCCGTCTGTTCACGCGCGCGGGGGCCTTCCGGGTCGATAACCTCGGCTATCTCAAGAACACGGCAGGCCTGTATCTGCAGGGCTGGCCGGTTGACGGCGAGGGCAACATCGCCACGGATCCGTCGGACCTGAACCGCTTGCGCACCATCAACGTCGGCTCGGTCGGGGGCACGGCCGAGGCCACGACGCGGGTCCAGCTGAACGCCAACATCAAGTCCAGCCAGCCGATTTCGGCCGAGGCGACCGACGCTGCGGCCACGCCGCCCGGGGCCAGCGCCTATAGCCCGGTCACCAACTCCATGGCCATGTGGGACCCGGAAACGGGCGCCGGCGTCAAGCCGGACTTCGAACTGACCATTCCGGTCTCGGACTCCAAGGGTGGCCAGCGCACCATCGCCCTCGCCTTCCTGAAGAGCACGACCCCGAACCAGTGGTTCGCCGAGATCCGCGCCATTCCGGCCTCGGACGTCACGACCGGCGCAGGCCTGACCAATGGCCAGATCAAGACCGGCCTGGTGGCCTTCACCCAGGACGGCCGTCTGGACGTCGACGCCATGGCGGCCCTGGGTGCCCAGGCCCTGTTCACGGACCCGGCGGACGCGACCCTGACCTTCGGCTCGTCCAGCGCCGCCGCGCCGGCAGCCGGGGCGGTGAACTGGGCGACCGACCTGGGTATCGACGACCAGGTGCTCTCCTTCGACCTGACCGCCGCGGCCGGCGGCCTGACCCAGTACGACAGCGCCTCGGTCGTGCAGGCCGTGCTGACCAACGGCACCGCCTTCGGCAACCTGTCAGAGGTCAAGATCGATGACTCCGGGTTCGTAACGGCGATCTTCGACAACGGCGTGAGCCGCAAGATCGCCCAGATCGCCCTGGCCACCTTCCCGAGCGCCGACGCTCTTCTGGAAGGATCCGGCAACGCCTTCCGCGTGAGTCAGGGTTCCGGGACCTACAATCTGAAGGCGGCCGGCACCGGCGGCGCCGGTACCATCGGCTCGTCCCAGCTGGAAGCCTCAACCGTCGACCTGTCGACGGAGTTCACCGGCCTGATCACCACCCAGCGGGCCTACTCCGCCTCGTCAAAGATCATCACCACGGCCGATGAGATGCTGGCCGAACTGATCAACATCAAGCGCTGATCGGCACGTCACGGACGCAGACGATGACCCCCCAGACCTTCCCCGGCCGCCGCCGACGCCCCGAGGCGGCCGGTAAGGCCTCCTTCACCACGCCGCTTAAACGGCCCTTAGCGGCGCGTGGGTATCGTCCGTCTCGTGATGGTTGGTGAGTGAGGCAAAAAGCCCATGCTGCAAGAGCGTAGACTGAACGGCAAAGGCGAGCAGTACGTGGTCGGCCCCACCGGCACGCCGCTGACCCTGCGCGACCTTCCGCCGTCGAACACGGATCGCTGGGTCATCCGGCGCAAGGCCGAGGTCGTGGCTGCGGTGCGCGGCGGGCTGCTGTCGATCGACGACGCCCTGAACCGCTACGGCCTGACCGCCGAGGAGTTCTCCGCCTGGCAACAGGCGATCGACAAATGGGGCATGCAGGGGCTGCGCACCACGCGGATCCAGCACTACCGCGACTGATTTTTCTGTCCCACGATGCGCTTCGACGAGGGCCGCTTCCCGAGATGGAGGCGGCCCTCGGTGCGTCCGGCCTCGAATTCGCGACCGTTTCCCCCTAGATGCGCGCCATGACCCTGGCTGAAGACATCTGCCCGGTGCCCGACATCGCGCGCGCGGACATGGACGCGGCCATCGCCTCGGCGCGCGCGGCGGTCGGCCTGCCGGTGGGGTCGCGCGTGGTCGCGGCCATGTCGGGGGGCGTGGACTCCACCGTGGTGGCGGCCCTGCTGCACAAGGCCGGATACGACGTCGTCGGCGTCACCCTGCAGCTCTATGACCACGGCGCGGCGCTGAAGAAGAAGGGGGCCTGCTGCGCCGGCCAGGACATTCACGACGCCCGCCTGGCCGCGGAGACCCTGGGCATCCCTCACTATGTCCTCGACTACGAAAGCCGGTTCCGCGACGCGGTCATCGACCAGTTCGCTGACGCCTATCTGGAAGGCCGGACGCCGGTGCCCTGCATCCGCTGCAACCAGACAGTCAAGTTCCGCGACCTGCTGGACGTCGCCCGTGACCTCGGGGCCGAGGCCATGGCCACCGGCCACTACGTCCGCCGCGCGATCGGCGCCGACGGCCGGCCGCAGATGCGCAAGGCGATCGATCACTCCCGCGACCAGTCCTATTTCCTGTTCGCCACCACAGCAGCGCAACTGGATTATCTGCGCTTCCCCCTCGCCGACCTGGAAAAGCCCCAGGTCCGGGGCGTGGCGGCTGAGCTGGGTCTCAGGATCGCGGCCAAGCCGGACAGCCAGGACATCTGTTTCGTGCCCAACGGCGACTATCGCACCCTGATCGACAAGCTGCGGCCGCAGGGGCGTGAGGCCGGAGAGATCGTGCACATGGACGGCCGCGTGCTGGGCGCACATGCCGGCATCACCGACTACACCATCGGCCAGCGCCGCGGCCTGAACGTCGCGGTGGGCGAACCCCTGTTCGTGACCCGGCTGGATCCGGTGAAGCGCCACGTCATCGTGGGTCCGCGCGAGGCCCTGCTGACCGCCGCCCTGACGCTGGACGAGACCAACTGGCTGGGTGACGCGCCGTCGATGGCGGACGCCGCCGCGGAGGGCGCACCGGTGCTGGCCCGGGTGCGCTCGACCCGCCCGCCGTCGCCCGCCCGCCTGACCCTCATCGACGACCAGATCGGCGTGGCTTTCGAAACCGGCGAGGAAGGGGTGGCCCCCGGACAGGCCTGCGCCCTCTACGACCCCGCCGATCCCGACCGCCTGCTGGGCGGCGGCTTCATCCGGACGACGACCGCCCTTGTCTGATCCGCTGGGCCTGGCGACGCGCCCCGGCCTGCCGTCAGGGATGCTGTGGCTGCGCGAGGCCCTGCCCCGGGAGCGCTGGACCAGCCTCAACCCGACCGCGGCCTTCTGGTTGCAGATGCACGACGGCTTTCGTCGCCAGCAGACGGAGATGGCCGCGACGATCGCCGACTGGCGTAACGGCGGCGACGTCCGTGCCTTCCACGGCCGGATCCTGCCCCTGCTGCAGGCGCATCTCCAGCATCTGGACGGCCACCACAGGATCGAGAGCGACCACTACTTCCCCCAGTTCCGGCGCGTGGAACCCCGCATCCAGACCGGACTTGATCTGCTGGATCGCGACCACGAGGTCCTGCACGCGCATCTTGAGGCCATGTTCCTGGCGGCGCGCGAGTTCCACGGCCGCCTGCAGACCGGCGTCCCGGACCCGACTTCAGCCGCCGACCGTCTCGCCGACGCCATCCTGGCCACCGGCACACCGATGCTGCGTCATCTGGAGGACGAGGAGGACATCGTCATTCCGCTGATCCAGCGGCATGGCGACGGCACATAGAGGTCATCCCCGGGTCGGCATGATCCGTCGGCGCTGACGAACCAGGGCCACAGGCCTGCCGTCCGGGGCCTGGGCCGTGCCGTCCTCGACCGCCCAACCGCCGCCGACGTCGCGGCTGGTGAAGTGGAACCAGGCCCAGCCGTCCGGGGACGTGGCGGGCGTCAGCTCTCCGATCAGATCGGCGCGCAGGTCGACGCTGGCCGAGATGGCCGGAGGTCCAGGCAGACCGGTCCAGTAGGTCGGATAGAGGCCGTCCAGCAGGAACAGCAGCCGCGCCTCGTCCAGCGGCGCACCGTCGGCGCACCGCATCCAGCAGCCCAGCTCCACCGGCCCGCCCGCATTCCGGCCGAACAGCTTGGGCCCGTCGGGAAAGCGATGGTCGATGTGCCGGGTGAACCAGGGGCCGAAGGTCGGGTCCATCGGCAGGCGCTCGAAATCGACGGGCGCGCCGGGCGGCGGCGGCAACAGGTCCAGCCGGGGTCCGTCGACGTCGCGACCGAAGGTGGCCAGGGCCTGCAGCGCACGTCGGTCGTCCTGCCCCGCCTCGACGGCCGCATAGGCGACGTTGCGCCCACCGCGCAGCAGGGTCGGCCGGAAGGTCACCGGCTCGAACCGCGCCGCCGCCAGATACTGCACCGTCAGGGTCCGCAGAGGCGTCTCCAGCCCCAGCCCGATCCGCGCGGCCGATCCTGCCAGCGCTGCCATCAGGCCGCCGAACGGCGCGCCCTTGGTCGGATCCAGGGCCTGGGGCGCATTCGAGAAGTCGGCGTCCAGCCGCGCCATCAGGCCGTCAGGGCCTGGCGACAGGCTCAGCGCCTCGATCAATGTCTGTCCGGACATGGGTTGGCCTTGCCGCATTCAAGGATCGGGCGGAAGGGACGCGAGGTCGCTTCCGCCCGAAAGTCTGGGGACCAGGAACCGCCGCAGGGGCAGGTCCGTAGTGAAACAAGACTGACCCAGTGCGTTCCTTTTGGCAACCCTCTTGCCAAAGCGCTGACGCAACGTCACTTTCAGCACATGGGACGTACCGCCGACTATTCCCGCCAGAGCTGCTCCATCGCCGCGACGCTTGAGGTCATCGGCGATCCGTGGACCCTGCTGGTCATCCGCGACGCCTTTCAGGGCGTCAGCCGCTTCGAACAGTGGCAGGACCGGCTGGGCGTGGCCCGCAACGTCCTGGCCGCCCGGCTGAAGACCCTGGTCCAGCACGGCGTGCTTGAGCCGCGCCTCTATTCCGAACGGCCGCCGCGAAACGAGTACGTCCTGACCGCCAAGGGCAAGGACCTGTACGGCGTTCTGGTCACCCTGCACGGCTGGGGCTCCAAGCACGTCTATGGTCAGACGGGTGCCGGCTTCGCCATGATCCACAAGGGTTGCGGCCAGGACCTGCAGCCGCGCATCGCCTGCGGCTGCTGCGGCGAGATCGTCAAGCCGCGCGACCTGCACCTCACCCGCACGCCCGACTGCCCCACCGTCGGCGACCTGATGCCGCGCGAGACCAAGGCAGAAGAGGCGGCCTGAGGCTTGCGTCCCGGCACCGAAGCCGCGATCTAGCGGGCGTTCGCCAAGGAGGCACGTCCCATGTCCGATCCCGTCGTCATCTGCGCCTTCGCCCGCACGCCCATGGGCGGCTTTCAGGGCGCGCTGTCGGGGGTGAAGGCCACCGATCTGGGCGCCGCAGCGGTCAAGGCGGCGGTGGAGCGGGCGGGCGTGCCGACGGAGAAGGTCGACCAGATCTTCATGGGCTGCGTCCTGCCCGCCGGTCTCGGCCAGGCCCCGGCGCGCCAGGCGGCCATCGGCGCGGGTCTGGGCCTCCATGTCGAGGCGACCACCGTCAACAAGATGTGCGGTTCCGGCCTGCAGGCGGCCATGATGGCCCACGACGCCCTGATGGCCGGCACGGCTGAAGTGATCGTCGCGGGCGGCATGGAGTCGATGTCGGGCGCGCCCTACGTCATGGCCAAGCACCGCGCCGGGGCGCGGATCGGCCACGATGTCATTTCGGACAGCATGTATCTGGACGGGCTGGAAGACGCCTATACGCCCGGCAAGCTGATGGGGGCCTTCGCCGAGGATTCCGCCCGGACCTATCAGTTCACGCGGGAGCAGCAGGACGAATATGCGCTGGAGAGTCTGCGCCGGGCCACGCACGCCATCAGTTCAGGGGCCTTCAAGGCCGAGATCACGCCCGTGGAAGTCAGCACCCGCGCGGGCGTCGAGACGATCGACACCGACGAGCAGCCCGGCAAGGCCCGCCCCGACAAGATCCCGACCCTGAAGCCCGCCTTCGCCAGGGACGGCACGATCACGGCCGCGAACGCCTCGTCGATCTCGGACGGCGCCGCCGCCCTGGTGATGACGCGCGAGAGCGTGGCCAGGGCCATGGGCCTGCCCATTGTCGCCCGGATCGTCAGCCATGCGGCCCACGCCCATGAACCGGGGCTGTTCACCACGGCCCCCGTGCCGGCGATGAAGAAGGCCCTCGCCAGAGCCGGCTGGACCGTCGAGGACGTCGATCTGTGGGAGGTCAACGAAGCCTTCGCGGTGGTCGCCATGATCGCCATGCAGGAACTGGGCATCGACCGCGCCAGACTGAACGTGAACGGCGGTGCCACGGCGCTGGGCCACCCCATCGGCGCGTCAGGTGCCCGCATCCTGTCGACCCTGCTGGCCGCGCTTCAGGCGCGCGGCGGCAAGAGGGGCGTGGCCTCCCTGTGCATCGGCGGCGGTGAGGCCGTGGCCATGGCCGTGGAACTGGCCTGACGTTCTTCCTCCGGCGGACGGTCGGTGCCGAACAGCCGGTCCCAGTAGCGGAAATAGAGGCCGTAGTTGCAGGCGAACCGCTTGTGATGAAGGTCGTGGTGCTCGGCCGTGATCAGCCATTTCAGCGGTGCGGATCTCAGCCAGGCCTCGGGCCAGACCTCGCGCCCCGCATGGTTCAGCACGGCGGCGGCCGTCATGAGCGTCAGCAGGGCGGCAATCACCCCGACATGGACCGGCACGAACAGGGCCAGGGCCGGCAGGAACCAGGCCGTCAGGGCCGCCTCCGCCGGGTCGAAGGCGAACGAGGCCCAGGCGCTGGGGTCCTTCGACCGGTGATGCCCCGCATGGGTCCAGGCGAACAGCCGGGGGTGATGCAGGGCCCGATGCAGGAAGTAGTAGTAGGCATCCTGGGCGAGCACGAAGACCACAAAGCTGGCCGGCAGCCACCACAGCGGCCACTGCTGCACGTCCACATAGACCGCGGTCCCGCCCCGCTTCCACAGCTCGATCAGCACGGCGGCCGGCAGGGCGTAGATGGGCGAGGAAGCCAGCGAGGCCCAGGCCTCGCCCCGCATCCGGGCCGGATCGGGGTCACGCCGGCTGAGACGACGACCTCGCCCCCGACCGGACCACAGCAGGGCATGGGTCAGGGCCGCGACCGCCACATAGCGCAGGGCGATGATCAGGCTCAGCGCCGCCGTGGTGAACAGAACGTCCAGGATCATGGGCGGAAAAGCGACCAATCGTCCAAGGGGGTCAAGCCGCTTTGGCGCCGCGGCCGACGCGGCGTAGAAGGATGTCCATGCGCCTCGCCCTCATGACCCTGGTCTTCTTCGTCACCCTGGCGGGGATGGAGGTCTTTGCGTGGGTCATGCATCGCTGGGTGATGCATGGGTGGCTGTGGAGCTGGCACCGCAGTCATCATGAGCCGCGCCACGGCCTGTTCGAGCTGAACGACCTGTTCGGCGTGGTGTTCGCCCTGCCGGCCATCGTCCTGATCTGGCTGGGCGTGAACCTGTTGCCCTGGGCCCTGCCGGTCGGGCTGGGGATCACGGCCTACGGCATGATCTACTTCTTCTTCCACGACGGACTGGTGCACGGGCGGTTCCCCACCTTCCAGGCCGACAAGCACGGCTTCTGGCGCAAGCGGATCCAGGCGCATCGCCTGCACCACGCCGTGAACACCAAACACGGCTGCGTCTCCTTTGGCTTTCTGTGGGTCCAGCCCGCCCGGGTCCTGAAGGCCGAACTGGCTCAGAGACGCGATTCCGCCGCCAGCGGGGCCTGAGCGAGGGCCGCCAGGTTCGCCGAGCCGGTGCAAAAACAGGCCAGCCGCAGCTGGGCCTCCAGCACGGCGAAATGCTCCACAACCGCCTCGGTCGAGGTCAGGGCCGCGTCCAGCACGCCTGCCGCCTGTCCCACCACACGGGCCCCCAGCCGAATGGCCCGTGCCGCATCCAGACCGTCGGCGATCCCGCCCGAGCCGATCAGCTCGACACCCGGGGCTGCGCGGGCGACCTCGACCAGAGACTGCGCAGTCGGCAGGCCCCAGCCGGCGAAGGCCGCGGCCACGGCCTCTGCCCGACCGCCCTTCTCGCGGGCGCCCTCGATCAGGGCCCAGTTGGTCCCGCCGGCACCTGCAACGTCGATGGCCGCCACACCGCAGTCCGCCAGCCGGCGCGCCGTCTCGCCTGAAATGCCCGCCCCGGTCTCCTTGACCACCAGCCGACCCGGAAAGGCCCGGGCGACGGCGGCGATGGCGGCCTCCACCCCGCGCCAGTCCCGATCGCCCTCGGGCTGGACCGCCTCCTGCAAGGGGTTGAGGTGCAGGATCAGACCATCTGCTCCGATCATCTCCACGGCGCGTCGCGCCTCATCCAGCCCGAAGCCACGCACGAACTGGACTGCGCCCAGATTGGCCAGGATCAGCGCGTCAGGTGCCCGGCGGCGCAGGTCTTCACCAAGGCCCGTTCCGTCCCCGCCCAGGGCCACCCGCTGCGACCCTACGGCCAGCGCGATGCCGAGTTGCTGGGCGGCCTCGGCCAGGCGGGCGTTGATCGCCGCGGCCCGCGCCGGTCCGCCGGTCATCGAGCTGATCAGGAAGGGCGCGGAAAGGGGGCGGGTCAGCAGTGTCGTCGACAGGTCGATGGCGTCGTGATCGATTTCCGGCAGGGCCTCGTGCACGAAGCGGACGGACTCAAGGCCCGAGCTTCCCCTGCCCCGACCGGCGCCGGAGACCACGTGATCGATGTGCGCGTCCTTGCGGCGGACCAGAGCCTCTCGGTCGAAATCAGTCACTTCGGAGCTGGGTCCACGGTTGCAACGCGCGCCCGCATCGGGCCCTATGGACCATAGCCGAAGCGGAGGCGACGGCAATCGGCCCGCGACGTCGGGGCTGATGGGGGGGAGAACGAAGCCGAATGGCGACCGCAGGGGCAGCCAAGGCGCAATTCGCGCAGGGGCGCGAGGAGGCGACCGATCTGGCCGGCCTGGCGCACGCCCGGCTGGCCGCCCTGCTGCCCCGTGACGGCGTGCCATCCGAACTGCAGGCAGCCTCCGCCGCGGGCCTGCTGGGCTCCGGCAAGCGGGTGCGGCCGGTCATGGCCATGCTGGCCTGCAGTTTTGCCGGGGAGGCGCCCGAGGCCGCGTTGGACTGGGGCTGCGCGGTCGAGATGATCCACGCCGCCTCGCTGATCCTCGACGACCTGCCGTGCATGGATGACGCCCGGATGCGCCGCGGCGCCCCGACCGTCCATCTGGCCCACGGCGAGGACGCGGCCATCCTGTCCGCCATCGCCCTTCAGGCCCAGGCACATCGTGTGGTGCTGGATCAGGCCTCATTGTCAGCGACGCTGAAGGTAGAGCTGTCGCAGGAACTGTCTGCCGCCGTCGGCTATCAGGGTCTGGCCTCGGGCCAGATGCGCGATCTGCGGGACGGTCCGGCGGCGCGTACCGAGAGCGGCCTGCGGTCACTCAACCACCTGAAGACCGGGGCCCTGTTCGTGGCGGCGCTGCGCGGCGGCGGGCGGATCGGCGGCGCCTCGCCGTCCGGGCTGCGGGCCCTGACCGACTTCGCCGAACGCATCGGCTACGCCTTTCAACTCTGCGACGATCTGAAGGACGTTCTGTCCACCGTCCAGGCCGAGGGCAAGGACGTGGGCAAGGACGACGGCAAGCGTACTTTTGTGGACCTGTGGGGCGCCGACCGGGTCCGCGCCGAGATCGGCACTGTGGTCGCCGCCGCCGAAGCCGACCTGGGTCCTGATGGCGTGCAACTGGTTGGCTATGTGCGGGGACTGTTCGTGAATGCTGGCATCGACGGCTGAGGACGGCCCCGTCCTGTCGCTCGACCGCGTCGCCGCCAGCTATGGCCGGCACGCCGTGCTCAGCGAATTGAGCCTGTCGGTGCACGCCGGCGAGGCACTGGCCCTTCTGGGTCCCAACGGCGCCGGCAAGTCCACGGCAGCACGGATCGCCTGCGGCCTGATGCATCCCACTGCCGGACAGGTGCGCGTGTTGGGGCGGGATCCCGCGCGGGACGCCGGGGCGCGACGACGCATCGGGCTGGCCCCCCAGGACACGGCCCTTCTGCCCGGTCTGACGGTGCGCGAGACCCTGTCTGTCTTCGCCGCCGCGGCGGGTGCCGAAGGGGCCGAGCGGCGCGCGCGCGTCGATCAGGCGCTGGATCTCGCGGTTTGCGCCGAACGGGCGGATCAGCGGATCGAGGCCCTGTCCGGCGGGTGGCGGCGACGCGCCAACCTGGCTGCGGCCATGGTCGGGGCCCCCGCCCTGCTGGTGCTGGACGAACCGACAGAGGGTGTGGACGCCACCACCCGCCTGTCCATCGCCCAGGGCGTGCGCCGCCTGCTGGACCAGGGCGCGGCCTGTCTCATCATCAGCCACGACGCCGACTTCGTGCATCTGCTGGCCGACCGGATCGGCATCCTGTGGCGGGGCCTCTTGCTGGCCGAGGGGCCGATCGAGACGCTGCTGCAGCGTACCTTCGGTGCGGCGCGGACGCTGACAGTGCGGTTTCGCAGCCCCCCGCCGGACGACGTTCGCCGAACCATCGTGCAGGCGGGGCTGGCACCGTCCGAAGACGCCCTGATCTGGACCCTGACGTCGGAGGAGGCGTCGTTGATCCACTCCCGGCTGTCGACCCTGCTGGATCGTCACGCGGGCGAGGTCGCGCTCAGCCGCCCCGGCCTTGACGCCCTGACAGCACGCCTGACCGAGGCGGCTCGATGATCGCCCTCATCGGTGCCCACGCCCGCGCCTTTCTGCGCGACCGGCCCGGCCTCGTCATGACCCTGGCCCTTCCGCCGCTGGTCTATCTGCTGTTCGCGGCCCTGTTCGGCGCCGGCGCGCGGGGCGAGGTCGACCTGCGTCTGGCCGTTCACGACGTCGCCCGGGCCGGCTGGAGCCGCGACGTCGAGGCGGCCCTGGGTCAGTCGTTCGGGGCGCGAATGGTCTCCCATCCCGACGCCGCCTCGGTCGAGGCGGAGGTGCTGAGCGGCCGGGCGGACGTGGGCGTCCTGCTCGGAGCGCCCGGGGCCTCCCGCCCTGTCCAGGTTCTCACCACGCCGGGCCGCGCCCTTGCGGGCGACATGGTGACCCGGGCGCTGGAATCCCGGGCGCCCGGCGCCCGGCCGCCGACCGTGGTTCAGTCGCGCACGATCGGACCGGCCGGCGACCTGCTGGCCCTCTACTATGCCGGGGCGGTGGCGGTGATGTTCCTCTTCTTCAACGCCATGCACGGCGCCATGGGCGTGATCGACGACCGGCGCAGTGGCCTGACGGCGCGGCTCAGATTGCTGGCGGGCGGCACGGCACCCATCATCGGGGCGCGCCTGGCGTGGCTCACACTGCTGGGCATGGCCCAGTCCATCTTCGTGTTCGCCGCCGCCGTTCCGGCGATCCCGGCGGCGACCCCCGTGCTGGTCGGGGCCTGGGCCGTCACGGCAGCCCTGTCTTCGGCCGCCGCGGCGGGGGTCGCCCTCGCCCTGATCGCCGTGTGCCGGTCCCGCGCCCAGGCCCAGCCGGTCAGCACCAGCCTGGTGCTGTTCATGGCCGCCCTGGGCGGATCCATGGCACCGCGCTTCCTGATGCCGGATGAGTTCCGCGCCATCGGCTGGCTCACGCCGCACGCCTGGACCATCGAGGCCTATCAGGCGATCGTCTGGCGGGGTCAGGTCGATGCGGGCGTGCTGATCGCCTGGGTCGTGCTGGCCGCAGTGGCGGTGGCGGGCGGCCTGCTGGGCTGGGTGGTCGAGGCGCGCCGGACCCTGCCCTGATCGCTCAGATCCGGGTCCACAATTCCGGACGCGGCGGGGGCTCACGCCAGACGTCAAGGGTCCGCGTCCAGACGGCGATCAGCCCGCCGCGGGCCAGCAGCGCCGCCTTGCCCGTCCGGTCGATCGACGCGCGTTCGTCCCAGGCCATCGGTCCGGCCCGCACCACATGTCGCCCGATGGCGCGATATACCCCCCGCGCCGTGGCGATGGCCCATGCCGACCGCAGGCCGAGGTCACGCAGACCCCAGCGGGCGGAGGCATAGTAGGGCTCGGCCGTCAGGACCAGGCGTCGGGCTGCGGCGGCCACGGCCGGCCGGTGCTCCGGCCGATGCACGCCGTCGCGGGGCACGCCCGCCTCATCCAGCCACTGACCCGGCAGATAGATGCGGCCACCCTTGGCATCCTCGACCACGTCCCGGGCGATGTTGGTCAGCTGAAACGCCAGCCCCAGATCCTGGGCGCGGCGAAGGGTCGGCGCGTCCTCGATGCCCATGATCCGGGCCATCATCACGCCGACCACCCCGGCCACGTGATAGGCATAGTCCAGGGTGTCCTCCAGCGTCTCATACGACCGGCCGAGGACGTCCATCTCAAAGCCCTCGAGCAGGTCCATCGGCTCCTCGGGCGGGATGCCGTGCCGGCGCGCCACGCGCTGAAAGGCCTGGAAGGTGGGATGATCCTGGGGCTCGCCTGCCATGGCGGACAGGGTCTGGGCGCGCAACTGCGCCAGCCGTTCCGCCGCCACCAGGGGGTCGATGCCGACGTCGCCATGGCCCAGGACCTGGCCGTCGATCTCGTCGTCGCAGTGTCGACACCAGGCGTAGAGCATCCAGGCGTCGTCCCGGATGTGCGCCGGGAACAGGCGTGAGGCCACGGCGAAGCTGCGTGAGCCCCGCTCAATGGCATCACGGCTGTGTTCCAGCACCGCGTCGGTCATGCAGGCTGTCTCGTATTGTCCACTGTCAGGACCGTCGTCCCCCCGGCCGGCACGCCGGTCGAGGCAGCGGTCCCGGTGCGGCCCCAAACAGGTTCACCCCGCCGTCGTGCCTGCCCCGAACCCGGCGCCGGCCGCGCCGCGCCAGTCTCTCCTTCGGAGAACCGGCCCAGCCTTGACGGGAAGCCGGCGCGCCCGCTTCCGACCAGCAACCGGACGGGCTGAGGCGGCAAGCCGGGGGCGACGTCCTGCATGGACGCTTCCCTCTCACGCAGCCGTCCGTCCGACAAGCGGCAAGCAGACACGAGCACGTCGGTGCGCGGCCATGCCTCAGACCTCACGCGTCACCCGGGATGATCCAGTCGGGGTCGCAGGGCCTCCAGATCATACCCGGCCGCCGCGGCCGCCGCGACGATCTCATCGGTCGGCCGCCTCCCCGCTTGCGACAGCGCCCACAGCATGGTGGTGCGCGTGCCGGAGCGGCAGAAGCCGAGCACCGGCCCCGGAAGTTCGGCCAGCGCCGTCCCGAAGGCGGCCGCGTCGGCTTCGGTCATGGTCGGCACGGTGACCGGCAGGTGCCGGAACTCCAGTCCGGCTTCCCGCGCTGCATTCCCAATCTCGGCCGCGCTTGGCTGGCCCGGCTCCTCGCCGTCGGGGCGATTGGAGATGACGGCGCGATAGCCGCTCGCGGCGAGAACCTTCAGGTCGGCAACCGCGATCTGTGGTGAGATGTGCAGACCGTCTGTCAGGGGGCGGACGTCCATGGATTCTCCTGTGCAGGACCGAACGGCATCCTGCGCCCGTTGCCGTCGCGGATCAAAGGCTCAGCGCAGCGATCGGGCGTCGGCGCCGGCCACCAGGGCCTCGACCTCGGCTGCATCGACCATGGCCGCGTCGCCGGGCGTGGTCATGGCGAGGGCCCCGTGCGCGGCCCCCCACTCCACCGCCGCCTGAAGGTCGCGGCCGTCCAGCAGGGCGTGGGCCAGTCCGGCCACGAAGCCGTCGCCCCCTCCGACCCGGTCCAGCACCTCCAGCCCCGGCCGCGCCGTCGACCTCACAGTCGACCCGTCGCACCAGGCGGCGGCCGCCCAGTCGTTGCGGCCGGCCGTCTCCGCCCGCCGTCGGGTCGCCGCCACGATCCGGACGTCGGGAAACTCCCGCGCATAGGTCTCTGCGGCCACGTCGAGATCCGCGCCCGGGTCGACCTCCAGCCCCAGACACTGCCGAAAGCCCCAGGCGTCGCCGATCATCACGTCCACATGGCGGGCGATCTCGCGGCCGAACCGGCGCGCCGCCTCGGGGTCCGCATGGGCCGACCAGAGACTGGCCCGATAGTTGAGATCAAAGGAAACGATCACGCCGTGCGCCCGCGCGACCTGCACCGCGGCCAGCGCCGTCTCCGCACAGGTCTCGGACAGGGCCGCGAAGATGCCGCCGGTGTGAAACCAGCGCACGCCTTCGGCGCCAAACAGGCGGGCCCAGTCGACCTCATCCGGCCGCAACTGGCTCGCCGCGGAATTGGCCCGGTCAGAGGTCCCCTTCGCGGGCCGGACGCCGAAGCCCCGCTCCGTGAAGTTCAGACCCACCCGGGTGTTTCGACCCACGCCGTCCCAGTCGCGCCAGACCACATGGCGACGGTCCACGCTTCCCTGGGCCATCAGGTCGTCGACCAAGAGACCCAGGTCGTTCCGGGGCAGGGCGGTCACGATCGCCGCCCGACGGCCGAAGCCCTTGGCCAGGGCCCGGGCGACGTTGTACTCGCCGCCGCCCTCCCAGACGTCGAAGCGGCGCGCGGTTCGCACCCGCCCTTCGCCGGGATCGAGCCTGAGCATGACCTCGCCCAGGGCCGCCACATCCCAGCGACAGGCCTCGGTGGGTCGAATCTTCAAGGGAGAGTCGGTCATGGCGGCCACCCTGCCCGCTCACACGCAGTCGGAAAAGAGACGGCCGATCCGGTTTGGGTCCGGATCGGCCGATGTCGTCCTCAGGAGAGGATGTTGGGATCAGAAGCGGGCGCGGGCACCGACGTAGAGCTGCCGGCCGGTGTGGTGATAGACCGACGTGCTCTGACGCGAGTCGTCGCCCACCCACTGATGGTTGAACTCATCGGTCAGGTTGATGGCCTCGATGGTCACCTCGATCTCGTCCGTGACCTGGAAGGAGGCCGAGGCGTCGAGGTTGAAGGTGTCGAACTTGCCCTCACGTGAGTTGCCGTTGCGCCCGGGGATGTTCTGCAGATACTCGTCCCGGGCGGAGCCCGAAACGCGCAGCGAGAGCCGGTCGTCCTCGTAGTAGAGGGTGGCATTCCACGATTGGGGCGAGAGGGCAGCCAGATCGTCGGTGACGAAGGTCGTGCACAGCGCGTCGTTGCAGTAGTCGATCTCGCTCTCGACACGGGTGTAGTTCATCTGAACGCCCGTGTTTCCGAGCAGACCCGGCAGGAAGCGGAAGGGTTGCTGGTAGCTGATCTCGAAGCCCTTCAGCGGGCCGCCTTCGGTGTTCACAGCGCTGGTGAGCTGGAAGATGGTCGAAGAGCTGCAGACGCCGGTGCAGAAGCCCGGCGCGAAGGCCGACGGGTTCAGCAGCGTCAGGGACGAATAGGGCAGGTCCTGCCGCAGGATCTGAATGTAGGTGTCGATGTCCTTGTAGAAGTAGGCGAAGGAGATCAGGCTCTCCGGCGCGAAATACCACTCGACCGACAGGTCGTAGGTGTCGGCCCGGAAGGGCTCCAGCTTCACATTGCCGATGCCGGCGGTGAAATTCGGACCGGACGCGTTCAGGGTCGTGACCGGCACGAGATAGTTGGCCCCCGACAGGGAGTTGTTGATCTGCGGGCGGGCCATGACCTTGGCGGCGCCGAAGCGGACGATCAGGTCATCGACCGGCTCGAAGGCCATGTTCAGCGACGGCAGGGTGTCCGTGTATTCGTGCTCGCCCGTCACCAGCGTGCCGCCGCCGGCGGAGCTGTAGCCCTCCGCCGTGATGCTGGTGTTGGCCTGCCGGACGCCGACATTGCCGCGGAACGGCATGCCAAAGAGGCTCGCGTTCCAGTCGGCCTGAACATAGAAGGCCAGGTCTTCTTCCTCGATCTTCCGATTGCCCCCGCGGGCATTGCCGTTGGTGACTCCGGTCAGGCGGAAGTCCCCGCCGGGCAGGCCGGTGTCGCAGTTGCAATAGATGTTGAACAGCGTCGAGATGGCGTTCAGATCCGGACGCAGCCAGTTGATCGGCCCG
>CAMCIP010000015.1 GCA_945874855.1 Brevundimonas vancanneytii | reverse complement strand
ACGGCCACGAAGGGCTTGCCCCCGCGGTCGCTGGTGCCGTGCAGGGCGCGGGCGATGACCTCCTTGCCGACGCCGCTCTCGCCGGTGATCAGCACGGGGATGCCGGACTTCGCCGCGCGAGACCCCATCGCCTTGACCTGACGCATGGCGGGGCTCTGGCCCACCAGATCGTCGAAGGTGGTGCGGTTGGCGGCCTGTTTCTTCAGCCGTCCGACCTCGGCCGTCAGCTGGGTCATCTGCAGGGCGTTGCGCACGCCCACCATGAGGCGCTCGGGGCTGACCGGCTTGACGAAGAAGTCCTGGGCCCCGGCCTGCATGGCCTTGACCACGGTCTCGATGCCGCCGTTGGCCGTCAGCACGATCAC
This sequence comes from Brevundimonas vancanneytii, assembly GCA_945874855.1. Taxonomy (GTDB): domain Bacteria; phylum Pseudomonadota; class Alphaproteobacteria; order Caulobacterales; family Caulobacteraceae; genus Brevundimonas; species Brevundimonas vancanneytii_A. The sequence goes on along the minus strand of CAMCIP010000015.1, from coordinate 17,614 downwards.
CGGCGCGGCGACGCCCGCGGCACGCAGCTCGGTCAGGCACTCCAGCCCGGTCATGCCCGGCATGACCATGTCCAGCAGGATCAGGTCCGCCCCGCCGCCCGCCGTCATGCGGTCGATCGCCTGACCGCCGGTCTCGGCCTGTGCGACCGTCAGCCCCTCGCGCTCCAGTACCGCCTGGATCAGGCGCCGCTGGGTGGGATCGTCGTCCACCACCAGAACCGTCTTGGCCATTCCTCGCCCCGCAACCGTCGCCGCCGGCCCAGGCTGGACCGACCCATTTCGGGACGGTTCTAGCCCCGCCGCGGTGAAGATCGGGTCAGCGCGCGTGGTGTGCGGGCGGTTAACGGGCGCTGGTGTCGGTGGCCGGCGGTTCAATGACTTCGACCTCGACGGTCGGGGTTCCGTCGGCCGCGGCCACGGGTTCACCCTTGCCGCAGGGGCCGGAATTCAGGCTCAGCCGCAGACCACCCGCCATCAGGTCCGGCCAGCGCGCGTCGCGGGCCTCCAGCTGGCCTGACCGCATCAGCTCACGCGGGTCCGGACGATTGTCGCGCGGTCGGCAGATGGCGAACGGCCAGTCTCCCTCGTGCGCCCACACGCCGTCAGGATCGCGCGCGAAAAGCGCAAGATTGTAGGGCGTCGCGAGCAGCACTTCGGGTGTGCCGTCTCCGTCCAGATCGCGCGCCTCGGCCAGACAGTCATTGCGCTCACAGCTCCAGCGCGGATCTCCGACGCGGACCTCGTCCAGGAACCCTTCAGGCAGGGTCGCATCGCGCGGCCAGGCGGCGATGTCCGGACGGCGGGGCGGCGTCTCGCTCTCGCCCCGCAGCACCCCTTGATCCTCTGCCACCTGCGTTGCTTTCGCCAGCCGGGCCGTCTCCGCATCCGACGACGACGCCAGCTTGGCCAGCGCCGCCTCGCCGACCCGGCCGCTCTCGAAGCGCAGGAAGGCGAAGTCGAAGTCCGCAGGCTTCACGTCGCCGCGCGCCAGCCGCGCCGTCTGGTCCATGACCGACAGCCGCGCCGGATCCAGCACCGGGCTGAACAGGGCGACGATCAGTCCGGCGGCTGTGACGGCGCCCAGCAGATTGGTCCGCTCCAGCGGCTTCATCCAGGCGCCGCCGCGCAAGGACGCCGCCGCCGCCCAGGCATAGCCGGCGGCATGGACCGCCCCGACCAGGACGCAGGCCGCCGCCGTGATCCGGTCCGGCGTCAGCCCGTGCTGGCCGATCCGCAGCGCCAGCCCCCAGGCCGCCACCCCGATCAGGGGAACCAGCAGCACCCCGCCCGCCATGGCTGCCCAGCGCAGGACGGCCGGCGGCCGGGTCTCGGGCGTTCCGTCCTGATAGGCGGCGTTGATCAGCACGATCAGGGCCGCGGCTGCGACCAGCATCAGGGCCGTGGCCGATCCCTGGTTCCACAGTCCCTCCAGCCCAGTGAACGGCAGGGCCAGCAGGAAGGCCCCCGTCAGGCACGCGATCACGGGCAGCAGCCAGGACAGCAGCATCAATGCGACCGACCGCACGCCGCGGATCAGGCCGTCGCGCACATCGGTCAGATGCACAGCCAGGGCGAAGGTCAGGGTGGTCACCGGGATGGCGAACCATTCCTCGCTCAACAGGTCGCCGAAGGCCCGGATGCCGATCAGGCCGAACAGGCCCGCCCCGAGGAACAGGAGAAGCCACAGGGCGCCGGTGAAGCCGATCGACAGGGCCAGTTGCACCCCGGCCTTCCAGGCGACGTCGAAATAGCGGGCGAAGGCGGCGATCGGCCGCCGCTCCTGATCCGCCGGCACCAGCAGATGGTGGGCGATGAACAGGGCGACCGCCAGAAAGGCCAGGGTCGGCGGCGACAGGAAGGGTTCGTTCAGCCGCTCGGCCGCCTGCCGCGCGACGTCGTGCCAGCCCAGCAGGGCCAGGGCTGTGCCGGCCACGACCGTCCAGATCAGCAGGGTCGGCGTCCGAAGCCGCCCCAGCCCGCCCAGCACCACCACCGGCAGGAACAGCGCAACGAGCAGGAGAGGGCCAAACAGTCGCGGCTCGGTGGCGGGCCAGGCCGTGTCGGCGCCGGCGCGATACAGGCCATAGAGCGCCGCGCCCTGGATCAGACCTACGGCCAGCCGAAGCGGCGCGAGTCCGGCTGCGCCCGCGCCCATCTCGGCCCGCACGGCGTTCGGCGTCTGGTCGGTCATGGGCACCTCCGGGAGCCTCAGGTAAGCCCGGAACCGCGCCGGGGGGAAGGAAAGATCGACGGCCGTCCGATTCAGCGCTTGGCACCCGCCCATTCAGCGACGAGCGCCTCCAGATCGCCCATCACGCTGTCCGCTGTAGGCTCGCGCCCGGCCCCCAACCCGGTGCAGGTGAAGGTGCGGCCGTCGGCGCAGACGACGCGCAGGGCGTTGCCCGCTCCGGGCAGGTCGGCAAACAGGGGATCGTGGTCGACCACGCCCAGACGCACGGTCGCCACGTCGGGGGCCGCGCGGGCCAGCTGGCGTCGACGTCCGCCACCCGTGACGGCGGCTGTCAGGGCCTGGACGACCGAGGGGCGGGGTCCCTGCGGCCCGAAGGCTTCGGCGGCCAGGATCGCCAGCTTGGCGGCGGCGTCGCGTCCCGACAGGTCGGCTGACGGATCGGCCTCAGCCAGGCCGAGATCCTGGGCCTCGGCCACGGCCGCGTCGAAGTCGACGCCCTCGGCGAGACGGTTGAGCAGGAAGTTCACCGTGCCGTTCAGCACCGCCTCCAGCGCCACGATCGGGGCATGGGCCCGCGCCGAGCGGACGGTCTCGATCATGGGCGCACCGCCGCCGACGCAGGCCGAGATCCGCAGGGAGACGCCCGCGCGATGCGCCTGACGTGCCAGGGGAAACAGGTCCTCGACCACCGCCTGCTTGTTCGCCGTGACCACATGGATGCCGCGCGCCAGCGCCGCCCGGGTCAGGGCCAGGCCGGTGGAAGGATCGGACAGGGCGTCGATCAGGACGTCGGGCTCGCGCGCCAGAAGGGCGGCGGGGTCGGTCACGATCAACGCCGCCGGCGGGGCCGGGTCGCGGGGCCTGGCGCGGTCGCGCACCAGCACCCCCACGAGGTGGAAACGGCGGTCAACGACCAGGCGGTTCAGCACCCCCCCGCCGACGACCCCGCACCCGGCGAGGGCGATGCGCAGGGGCCGGGCCACGGTCGGGACGCGCGGGCGCGGGAGATCCAGCACGGTCATCACGCCGCCTCCACCAGGTCGAGCGCCGCCACCGCCGCCAGGCCGCGCGACAGGTCGGCCCAAAGGTCCTCGACGTGCTCCAGGCCGACGGAGAGCCGGATCAGGCCGTCTCCTATGCCGGCGGTACGCCGCGCCTCAGGGGTCATGGAGGCGTGGGTCATCAGGGCCGGATGGGCGATCAGGCTTTCCACCCCGCCGAGGGATTCCGCCAGGGTGAAGACCTGAAGCGGGGCGACGAAGGCGCGCACGGCCGCGAGGCCGCCGGCCAGCTCAAGGCTGAGCATGGCGCCGAACCCCTTCTGCTGGCGCGCCGCCAGGGCATGTCCGGGATGGCTTTCCAGCCCCGGATGGTGGACCGCCGCGACGCCGGGCGACCGCTGCAGCCGCCGGGCCAGATCGAGGGCGCTGGCCTGTTGCCGCTCCACCCGCACGAACAGGGTGCGCAGGCCGCGCAGGGTCAGCCAGCTGTCGAACGGCGCCCCGGTCACACCCGTGGCATTGGCCCACCAGGCCGTCTCGCCATGGACGGCGGCGTCGGCGCTGATCACCGCCCCGCCGACGACGTCGGAGTGGCCGTTGATGAACTTGGTCGTCGAATGCACCACGACGTCCGCGCCCAGGGCGATCGGGGTCTGCAGTGCGGGCGACAGGAAGGTGTTGTCCACCACAGTGCGCGCACCGACCGCCCGGGCGCGACGACAGAGGTCGGCCACGTCCACCACCCGCATCAGGGGATTTGAGGGGGTCTCGATCAGGACCAGGCGGGGTCGCAGGGCAAAGGCCCGGTCCAGCGCCGCCGGGTCGCCCTGGTCCACGAAGGCGACGTCGAAATGGCCCTTCTTCGCCCGCGCGGAAAGCAGGCGGTGGGTGCCGCCGTAGAGGTCGTGGGGGGCGATCAGCAGGTCACCGGGGTTCAACGGATGCAGGGCCAGGTCCAGCGCCGCCATGCCGCTGGAGGTGACCACGCAGCCGGCCCCGCCTTCCAGCTCAGCCAAGGCCCCGGCCAGCAGGTCGCGCGTCGGATTGCCCGAGCGGGTGTAGTCGTGGGCGCGCTTGCCCTCCAGGCCGTCGAAGCTGAAATTGGCCGAGAGACAGATCGGCGGAATGACCGCGCCGTGGGTGGCGTCGGCGTCGACGCCATGGCGGACGCAGGCGGTTTCGGCGTGGGGGGAGCGGAGGAGCTGGGTCATGCGGCGATTCCGGTATGCAGGGTGAGAGGAAGCAGGGCGTCGTGGAGGGCGCGGCTGATCAGCTCGCGCTCCTTCAGGAAGGCGTCGTGGCCGAAGATCGAACGGGCCTCGATAAGCCGGGTCAGGCGCGGGGCGCGGGCGGCGAGGTCGCGCAGGTCCTCGATCGGAACCAGCCGGTCGTCGGTGAAGCCGATTACGGTCAGGGGCACGGCGATCCGCTCGGGCGAGATCCGGTGGCGATCCAGCGAGTCCAGCAGGGCGATCTGACGCCGCGCGTCGGCCATGGCCGCATGGGCCCGGCCCCGCGAGATCAGCCAGTCGCACACGGCATGCGGCGCGCCGGGCTCCGGCGGGGCGGGGGCGTCGCCGAAGCGCAGATCCAGCTCTTCGGTCGTGCGATAGGTGGTCATGGCGAGCTGACGGGCCAGCGACAGGGCCTCGCCCTCGCGCCCGGCGTCGAGGCCCAGTTGCAGAATGCGCCGCTGCACGCCGCGCCAGGCGGTGGCCGCCGGATGGGCCCTGTGCGGCGCCGAGATCGCGATCAGACGTCCCAGCCGCCGCGGAAACCGCTCGGCGAAGGCCAGGCCGACGCAGCCGCCGTAGGAGGCGCCGATCCAGGCGTCTGCGACCGGGAGGCCGAGGAGTTCGAGCGCCGTGGCGACGGCCGTCGCCTGGTCCTGGGTGGTGACGGGCGCGTCCGCCCTTCCACCCGTGCCGGGCAGCCAGTCGATGGCCAGCACGGCGACGCGGTCCAGATCGATCGGTCCGCCGGGGCGCACGGCCCAGTCCCACCAGCCCCGGCCCTGGGCGCAGGTCGCCGGGCGACGGTCGGCCGAAATGCCACCGGCAACGACGACCAGCGGCCCTCCGGTCCTGCCGGTCAGCCGGGCGCGCAGGGATCCTCCGCCGGGCAGGGCGACGTCGAAGTCGTGAATGTCAGGAAGTCTGGCCAAGGTCTCGCACGGTCCCGCTCATCGAGCACCCGTGCGGCTGGAGAAGACCCGTGAAGTCGCCGGGACGCGCAAGGCGACCGTCGCTTCACTCATCTCTCGCGGACTGGAGAAGTCCCCGCAGGAGTTGGCACCGTATCGGACCTGGGTGGGTCCGGTCGGTTGCCCCGGCGTCAAAGGGCCTATCCCTCAGCCGGTCTTGATGAGTGTCACTACGCTGACCGAAGACGCCGGGGGCCGTCAAGCCCTCGACGAAATTTCAACGCCAGATGGCGGTGGCGTGCGAGTCCCGGGTCGCCCGGCGGGCTGGCTTACGAGGCGCGTCAGCGCCAGGCGGGCCCAACCTGATCGGTCTTTGGCTCTCACTCGGCCGATCCCAGCGTGCTTGCACACGCGTGAGGGTTCCCGGTGGAAGCCCTGGGTCTGATACACCGCAGGATTGTTTCAGTCTGGCGGCAACCTCAGAGGCGTTCGCCTGACGCGCCGCCCGTGGGCCGACCGCCGGGGGCTCAGTTGAACAGGAAGTTCATCACGTCGCCGTCCTTGACGACATAGGACTTGCCCTCGGCGCGCAGCTTGCCGGCCTCGCGCGCCTTCGCCTCGCCCTTGAGGGCGACGTAGTCGTCATAGGCGATGGTCTCGGCGCGGATGAAGCCCTTCTCGAAATCTGTGTGAATCACACCGGCGGCCTGCGGGGCCGTGTCGCCGATGTGGATCGTCCAGGCGCGCGCTTCCTTGGGGCCCACGGTGAAGTAGGACTGCAGGCCCAGCAGGGCATAGGCCTCGCGGATCAGTCGGTTCAGGCCCGGTTCGGCCAGGCCCATGCTCTCGAGGAACTCCATCTGCTCGGCCTCGTCGAGGACCGCGAGTTCGGAGTCGATCCTGGCCGAGATGACCACGGTGTTGGCGCCGTCGGCCTTTGCCCGCTCCGCGACCCGGTCGGACAGCTCATTGCCCTTGTCCGCCGAGCTCTCGTCGACATTGGCGACATAGAGGGCGGGCAATGCCGTCAGCAGCTGCAGCATGTCCCAGGCCTTGCGGTCCTCCTTCGACACCTCGGCGGTGCGGGCGGGCTTGCCGGCGTTCAGCCGGGCCAGGGCCAGATCGACCAGCCTGAGGCTCTGCTGGCTCTCCTTGTCGCCGCCTTTGGCGCGCTTCTCCATCTGGACGCGGCGGCGCTCAAGGCTTTCGAGGTCGGCGAGCATCAGCTCGGTCTCGATGATCTCCAGATCCGAGATCGGGTCGATGCGGTTCTCGACATGGGTGATGTCGTCGTCGACGAAGCAGCGGGCGACGAAGGCGATCGCGTCGCAGTCGCGGATGTTGGCCAGGAACTGGTTGCCCAGACCTTCGCCTTTGGACGCCCCTCGGACCAGGCCGGCGATGTCGACGAAGGTGATGCGCGACGGAATGATCTCCTTCGAGCCCGCGATCTCGGCCAGCACCTTCAGGCGCGGTTCCGGCACGGCGACGTCACCGGTGTTCGGTTCGATCGTGCAGAACGGATAGTTGGCGGCCTGCGCCGCCGCCGTCTTGGTCAGGGCGTTGAACAGGGTGGACTTGCCGACGTTGGGCAGGCCGACGATCGCGACTTTCAGGGCCATGGCTTCCAGCGGAGTGAGGGAAGCGCGAGGCTTTAGACGCTTCGCGCGCAGATGTCAGTCCGTCACCGACCGGAACGGCGTGACCTTGCACACGGCATCGCCATAGGTCCGGCCGATCTCGCCCTCATAGCGCATGATCTGGGTCAACCAGCCGGTTTGCGGGTCATAGAGGCGGAATACCTCGAGGGTGCGGTCCCCGTCCGGGATGCGATAGCTGAACTCCAGAAACCGCCCCTGACGGACGACCTCGGCGCACCGGGGATTGTTGCGTCGACAGACGGTCAGAGCGTCGAGGTCGACCGAGAACTCATGATCCACGTCCTCGCGTACAGTATCGGGATCGGTGAACTCGCTGCACTCCAGATTGAAACGGCTGGCCTCCTGCGCCGCGGCGGGCGCGGCGACGCAGAACAGGACGAGGGCGAGGGTCAGGCGCATGGCGAGGGGTCTCCTTCACGCAGAACAGCACGTGCGGGGCCCCTCGCCAATCCACGGTTTCTGACTCAGCCGGCGCCGACGGCGCGCACCGGCACCTGAAGGACAAGGCTGGACCCGGTCTCGAAACTCAGGGTCAGAGGCACCTGGTCACCTGCACTGAGCGGACCGGCGAGGCCCGTCAGCATCAGATGGGTGCCGCCCGGCGCAAGCGTGACCGACTCGCCGGCGGGCAGGGTCAGGCCGTCGGGCAGGGGGCTCATGCGCATCATGCCGCCCTCCGTGCTCATGGTGTGAACCTCGGCCAACGCTGCCGCGGGCGTGGTCAGGGTCACCAACCGGTCTTCGCGCCCCGTGGCGCGGAAGGTGGCGAAACAGGCCGCGGCGCGGGCCCCGCCCGGGGTGGCACGGCACCAGGCGTCGGTGACCTCCACGGCGACGGTCGCGCCGTCCCGCGTTTCCGTCACGCGACTGGAGGCCGTGGGCTGACCGCAGGCGGCCAGCAGGGTCAGGGGCAGCGCCCACAGGGCGACGGCGCGGATCATGGCGGGACCTTTCATGTCGACGTGCTCCGCCGCGCCAGCGCCCAGGCGCGATCCAGCGCCACGGCAACCAGCAGGCTGAGGCCCGTCAGGGGATAGACGATGCAGAAGGGGATCACGATCCCCAGAACCGCGGCACGAACGCGCGGCCCGGGCGGGGCCGGGGGCGCAGCCAGCTTTCCGCGGGGGCGGCGACGCCACCACATCATCAGGGCCGAAATGGCCAGGACCCAAACAGCGACGCAGGCCGCCAGCATGATCCAGCGGTTGACCTGCCCATACTGACGCCCCTCGTGCACGGCTATGCCCCATTCGAAGGCGCGCGCGCCGGCCCCGAACTGGTCCGCCTTGACGTCGGCCAGGAGCCGGCCATCGGGGGCCAGGTAGATCAGCCGGGCGTCCTCGGATCGCCGGTTCTGGACGGCCGCCGTGATCGCCCGGTCGCGTGAGGCGGGCAGGCCGATCAGATACGGCGGCGCCAGACCGGCCGCCTCCGTCGCCGAGAAGACGGCATTCAGGTCCGGCGCGGACGGCGCGGCATGCAGGGTCGCGTGCTCCATGGCCCAGCCGGCCCCCGGAGGGGCGTCACCATGCTCGGCGTGCAGCCAGTCCGCCGCCGGCGCGGCGGGCCGTCCGAAGCCAGCCTCGCGCACCGCGCCCATGACCTGGTCACCCCAGACCGCTGACCAGGGCATGCCGGTGAAGGCCAGGAAAAAGATCACGGCCCCGGCGTAGAGGCCGGTCACGGCATGAAGGTCGCGCCAGAAGGGCCGGCCGGCCTTCGCCCTGACCGTGACCACGCCCGCCTCGCGCCCACGCGGCCACCACAGGAAGATGCCCGTGGCGACCAGGATCATGGCCCAACCGGCCACGATCTCGACGACCAGGTTCATGCCCGGCCCCAGGATCACGAGGGAGTGGATGCGCTTGACCGTGTCGCTCACGCCGCCCTCCGGCCGTTCGCCGGTGACGCGACCGTCCCTCGGGTCCACGAAGACGACCCGGCGCGCCCCTTCCGCCTGCTCCACCGTCACCTGGATGGCGCGGTCCGGCCGGTCCGGAACCAGGATCGAGGCGGCCCGGCCCGGCACCGCGGCGGTTGCGGCCGCCACCCAATCGGCCGGTGTCGAGGCGCCCGGTCCGGGCTCGACCCGGGAGACCGGGCGCGTTTGCCAGTCATCGATCTCCGCCTTGAACAGATAGATGGCGCCCGTCAGCGCCATCAGCATGAGAAAAGGCAGGCAGATCAGTCCCGCGTAGAAGTGCCAACGCCAGACGACGCGCCAGGCTCCCGACAGGGGGGCGGCCGCAGCCGCACCCGCAATGTTCGTCCCGCTCACAGCGCCCACCTCACGCCCATGAAGACCGAGCGGCCTTCACCCGGCCAGAACACCGCGGTCGACGCCGTGCGCGCGTCGGTCACGGCGCTGAAGTTGGACACATAACGCTCGTCGAACAGGTTACGGGCATCGACGAACAGGGCGGCACCGTTGGCCAGCGTCCATCCTGCGCCGAAATTGACTACCGTGTACCCGGGCGCCTTCAGCGTGTTCTGGTAGTCCACCCAGCTGTCCGACGGCGTCCACTCGACGCTCGGCGCGACGAACCAGCCGGACGGATGATCATGGCGCAGCTCGGCCCGGTACAGATGGGGCGGGACCAGCGGCAGGTCGTTGTCGCGGTAGACCACGTCGCCTTCGAAGAAGAAGTCCGACAGGGTGTAGGTCTGGCGCAGCCGCCAGCCGGGGGCAAAACGCCAGTCCAGCCCCGCCTCAATTCCCTGATGCACAGTCTGGTCAGCGTTGAAGGTCGCAGCCGGAATGCCCAGGGCCGGATTGACCACATAGTTCAGGAGCTCGCTCTCCAGCTCGGCGCGATAGACGGCGACGTCCCACGAGAAGGCGGCTGTGCGTCCGCGGACGCCGAACTCCCAGGTCCAGGCCTCCTGGGCCTCGATCGGGGCGAAGCCGGTGGCGACGGGCGAGAGCGAGCCGAAGTTCGGCGGCTCCACGGACCGGGTCACATTCACATAGGCCTGGGCCCCGGACGAGCCTTCCCACAGAAGGCCAAGGCGCGGCGCAAACCAGTCGTAGTCCTTGCCAAGGGTCTGGTTGAATGTCCCGGCGACACCCGGCAGGGCGAAGCGCTGGAAGTCGCGCTCGGCCCGGCCCCATGCCCCGCCGACGACCAGGGCCACCTGGTCGGTTACGAACAGCCGGCCCTCGGCGAAGACATCCAGGGCCTGGGCGTTCTGCCGCGCCTTTGCCGTCGGGGCCCCGCTGGACCCGTTGACGTTGACGAACTGCAGGGCGTCCAGATCCCCCGACCGGAACCAGATCCCGCCGAAGGCGTCGGCGCGCAGGCCGAACAACGTGCCATCCCAGTCCAGCCGGCCGAAGACTCCATAGTTGCGGCTCTGCTGGTCGATGACCTGGAAGATCGGGTGGTGCAGGTCCTTCCAGGTGCCATAGACCGCGCCTTCGAAAAGCAGGGCCGGCGACAACCGCCAGCGCGTCGACAGCGTGGTCCGAACCGAGGCGTAGTCGCGCTGATAGCTGTTGGCCCGGTTCGCCGTCGCCGCGATGGTCGGCGTGGTCAAGGCCTGGTTCAGCGTCAGCGAACCCGGAATGTCCTGGTGGATGTAGGCACCCTGCACGATCAGCCGGGCTTCACGGTCCTCGCCGAAGCTGCGGCCAAGGTTGAGCGTCACATACTGCTGCTGGCCCTCCGACCGCTCACGCCAGCCCTCGGCTGTCACGCCTGTGACGCCCAGATAGCCGTCCCAATCGCCGCGCAGACCGGCCACCTCGGCGTGGACCCGCGCGGTCTCCCACGAGCCCAACTCGGCCCGGAGCGCCGCGGTGTCCTGCGCCGTGCGCCCGTTCGGTGTCACCAGATTGACCGCCCCGCCCAGCAGGGCACCGCCGAAGCGCAGGGCGTTGCCGCCCTTGTAGACCTCGGTGTAGCGGGCCAGCAGGGGGTCGACCATCTGCACGTCGCCGAAGCCGTCGGCCTCGTTGAACGGGATGCCGTCCTGGGCCACGAAAAGGCCGCGCAGGTGATTGGCATTGCCGATGCCGGAACCGCGGATCGCGATGCGCACATCGCCGCCCCATTTCTTCTGGGCATAGACGCCGGGCACGTCGCGCAGGGCGTCGGCCACATTGGGGGCGAAACGGTCCTGCAGGCTCTCGGCCGAGACCACGGCCACGGCTCCGGGGGTGCGCGACAGGCGGCGCCGCGCCTCGGCCACCACGGGCGGGTCTTCGGGATTGCGGGCCCCGGTGACGATGACCTCGTCGACCTGGAAGACGGGCCCGGGCGTGGCCTCCTGGGCCAGGGCGGGGGCGGCCACGAGGGCCAGGGCCACGGCGGAGGCCGTGCCGAAAAGACGGGAGTTCATGAGAAATTTCCTGAAGAGTCACGGGCGCGCGCGGCCGTTCAGGCCGGGTGCGGGGATTGCGTGGGGGTCTTCAGGCGTGGGGTGGGGCGGTCGACCGGGGTCGCGGCGGGGCGCGGGCAGGTGGCAGGCGCAGAGCGGCGTGGCGCGGGGCGGGCTGGACCGCGGCAGTGAAGATCGGCGGCCGGGGCGCGTCTGGCGCCGAGGGCAGGACCGCCGGCGGCGGCACGACGCAGGCGGGGCAGGACGGCACCTCGGTCCCGGTGCTGACCTGGCCCGTCTCCGGGTCGATCGTCACCGACTTTGGCCCCTCCACCGAACACAGGACGATGGACAGGCCCGGCTGGGCGGCGGCGTGAGCCGCATAGGGCAGCAGCGCGCCCCATACGACCGCGAAGGTCGCCGCCAGCATGGCGACGGCCTGCAGGCCGGTCAGGTTCCGAAAGGCGCGCGGGCTCACGCGGCGGGCTTAGACTCGTCTTTGCGATCAGGCAACGGTCGCGGTGGTCGCGACGGCTCGACATGGTGCGGGCCGCATGGGACGTAGAGAGTTCACAGTCGGGAGTGGTACGCGATGATGCGACGTTCGGTTCTGGCGGCGGGGGTTTGCGCCGCCCTGATGGCGGGGGCCGCCCAGGCGCAGGAGGCCCAGGTCGACACGCGGCCGGGCGGGCCCGAGCGGGTCGATCTGACCATCTACCAGCAGAACGTCACCCTGGTGGAGGATGTGCGCGGGCTGAGCATCCCGGCGGGCCGCTCCCGCCAGGAGTTCCCCGGCGTCTCGGCCTCGATCCGGCCCGAGACCGTCAGCCTGTCGGGCCGAGGCCTGGAGGTGGTGGAGCAGAATTTCGACTATGACCTGCTGACCCCGGACAAGCTGATGCAGAGCGCCGTCGGCCAGGAGATCGGCCTTGTCCGCATCAATCCCGGCACGGGCCGCGAGGAGACCCAGCGCGCGACGGTTCTGGCCGCCAATGAGGGGGTGGTTCTGCGCGTCGGCGGCCGGGTCGAGGTGCTGCGCGACGACGGCGTGCCGACCCGCGTCATCTTCGACGAGGTGCCCGCCAATCTGCGGCCGCGGCCGACGCTGAGCGTGACCCTGGACGCCGAGGGCGCGGGCCGGCGGGACGTGACCCTGACCTATCTGACCTCCGGCCTGTCGTGGTCGGCGGACTATGTGATGCGCGTGGACGAGCGGACCTCGACCCTGGACCTGGTCGGCTGGGTGACGATCACCAACCGGTCGGGCGCCACCTTCACCGACTCGGAGACGCGGGTGGTGGCCGGCGACGTCTCGGCCGGCGGCAACTATCGCGGCAACGGCGTCGCGGCCTCGGACGACCAGTCGCTGGGCGACTACTACGTCTATCCCCTGCCGGAGCGGGTGACGGTCGCCAACAACCAGAACAAGCAGGTCGGCCTGCTCGACGCCTCGGGTGTGCCGACCACCAAACGTTATCTGTACGAGAGCTACGGCTTCTCGACCCAGACCCAGCCCCAGGCGGTCGAGGTCGCCTGGCTGTTCGCCAACGGGCCGATGAACGGCCGGAACCGGTCGCTGCCGGCCGGGACGATCCGGGTCTACATCAACGACGCCACGGGCGAGCCGCGCTTCATCGGCGAGGACTCGATCGACCACACGCCCGCCGGCTCTGACCTGGCCATCACCACGGGTGAAGCCTTTGACGTGACGGTGCAGCCCCGGGTGATCAGCGAGGAGCGGGTCTCGACGCGGATCGTCGACTATTTCCGTACCCGGCGCTCGGTCGAATACACCGTCCGCAACGCCCGGTCCGAGCCGGTGACGGTCGAAATCCGTCAGGGCGGACTGGGTCGCGACACGGAGATCCAGGCCCAGAGCCAGCCGGGCGAGCTGCGCGATTCGCGCACGATCGTCTGGCGGGTGCAGGTGCCGGCCAATGGCGAGACAAAGCTGACCGCCACGATCGAAACGGGCGGTTGACCGTGCGCGCCGCCCTGTTGGCGGCGACGGCGCTGATCAGCCTGCTGGCCGCGCCGGCGTTCGCCCAGACCGTCTCCACGTCCGAGAAGGCCGACACGGCCACGGTGGTCATCTACCGCGACCGGCCGGTCGACACCGTCGAGCTGATGGCGCGTTCACGCCAGTCGTGGAGCCGGCTGGACCGGGAGGGTCTGGCCCTGATCGTGGAAACGCGCACGATCGACGTGCCGGCCGGTGACGCCGTGATCCGGTTCGAAGGGGTCTCCACCGGCATCGTGCCCCAGAGCGTGACGATCGAGGGCCTGTCCTCGGCGGTGCTGGAGCAGAACGCCGACTTCGACCTGCTGACCCCCGGTTCGCTGCTGGACAAGTCGATCGGGGACACGGTGCAGGTGGTTCGGAACAATCCCGTCACAGGGGACGAGGAGGTCCGCACCGCCGTGGTTCGCTCCGGCGGAGGCGGCGCCGTGCTGGAGATCGACGGGCGCTACGAGGCCCTGTCCTGTTCCGGCCTGATCCAGCGGGTGATCTTCGAGGATGTGCCCGAGGGCCTGTCGGACCAGCCGAGCCTGTCGATCCGGACCCGCGCCCCGGCGGCGGGGCGCCACACCGTGACCCTGGCCTATCTGTCGACGGGCCTGCAGTGGTCGACCGACTATGTGGCGCGGCTGTCGCCCGACGGGCGGACCCTGGACCTGACCGGCTGGCTCACCCTGGCCAATTTCGGCGGGACCAGCTTCCCTGACGCCCCGGTGCAGGTGGTGGCCGGCGATCTCCGGACCACCGGCGAGTCCGTCCCGATCTACCCCGTCCTGCGCCGCCGCAGTCCCGGCTGCTGGCCCCAGGACACGACGACGAACGGGGTCTCACCCAATCTACAGGCCACCTACCGTGAAGATCGCATCATGGCAGTCCCGCCACCACCCGCGCCGCCTGCCGCGCCCCGGCCACCCGTCGTGGAGGAGATCGTCGTCACCGGCAGCCGGATCGCGCGGCAGGAGGAACTGGGCGACTACAAGATCTACACCCTCCCGTCGCCGACCACGGTGGCGGCGCGCCAGACCAAACAGGTGCGGTTCCTCGAGCGGACAGCGGTGCCCTATGAGCGGGTCAACCGGCAGTGGATCGGCACCCTGTGGGAAGAGCCGGGTGAGACCGAAACCTCGACGCCCCAGGTGGTCTTCCGCCTGCGCAACACCGAGCTCGGGGGGCTGGGCATCGCCCTGCCGGGCGGCAACTGGAGCCTGCGCCAGATCACGCCCGAGGGCCGGTCCGTCCTCGCCGGTGAGGCGGAGACCGAGGACCGACCGGTCGGTCTGCCCTTCGAGCTGGCCCGCGGGGACGCCTCGGATGTGCAGGTCCGCACCCGGGTCACCGCCGACGGCGAGCGCACCCGCCGCGCCCTGACGACCCAATGGCGCGAGGTCGAGGTGGTTGTCTCCAACCTGGGTGCCGATGCGGAGATGGTCGAACTGGCTCCGCAGGAGTTCCGCCAGACCGGGTTCCGCATCACCCGTCAGAGCCGGCCCAGCGCGATCACAGACGGCGGCTATCCGGCCTGGACCCTGACCGTGCCGCCGGGTGAGAGTGTGACCCTGACCTGGCGCTATGAGGTGTCGGAGTGATCGTCTCCTCCCCATTCCTACGGAACAGGGAGGAGACGACCTATTCTCCCTGCGCCGCCTGCCTCGGGCTGAATTTCGGGGCCGGGGCCAGGCGCAGGACCTCGCCCTGGTAGCGGTCGTCCTGACCCGCGATCAGAAAGGGCAGGGCGTCGGCGCAGGCGGTCAGCAGGGCGTCGAGCCAGGGCCGGTCGGCCTTGTGGAAGTCGCTCAGCACATGGCCGTGCACCAGCTCCGGCCGTCCCGGGTGGCCCACGCCCATGCGGGCGCGCCGGAAGTCAGGACCGAGCTGGCTGATCAGACTGCGCACGCCGTTCTGGCCCGCCGCCCCGCCCCCGGTCTTCATGCGGAACCGGCCGGGCGCCAGGTCGATCTCGTCGTGGAAGACGACGACGTTGCCGGGTTCGACCTTGTAGAAGCGCACCGCCTCGCCGACCGCGCGCCCGCTCTCGTTCATGAAGGTCTGGGGCTTCATCAGCAGGACCCTGGTCCCCTCGACCTCGCCCTCGGCGATGACCGACTGGAACTTGGCCCGCTCAACCCCGAAGCGCCACCGACGGGCGATCTCGTCGATCGCCATGAAGCCGATGTTGTGGCGGTTGCCCGCATATCTGGGGCCGGGATTTCCGAGACCAGCCAGGATGATCATGACCCGCTCCGAAACGACGCCGGTGCGTGAAGGAAAAGGGTGAGAGTCCGGAAAAAGACTCTCGTTTCCATCACTGCCCCTGGTCCATCCGATGCCCGCAAGGGGCCGTCTTCAGGTCGCGCCGGGCGAACCCGACCAGATGTCCTAGGCCTCGCCCTCGGCGGGGGCTTCGGCGTCTTCTGCCTCCATGGCGTCGGCCGCCTTGGCCGCCGAAGAGGCCTTGATGGAGGCGATCACGAAGTCGCGGTCGCCGATGGCGGGCTGGACATCAGCGGGCGTCTTGAGGTCCGACCAGCGGATGGTGTCGCCCAGCTTGTGATTGGCGAGGTCGACGATCAGGTCCTCGGGGATGTGGTCCGCGCGGACGCGGATCTCGACCGAGTGACGCACGATCTCCAGAGACCCGCCCTGACGGAAGGCGGCGCACTGGTCCTCATTGATGAAGTGGACGGGCACTTCGATCCTGATGGTCTGGTCCTCGTCGACGCGCATCAGGTCGAAATGCAGCGGGCGGTCGCTGACCGGGTCGAACTGGACGTCCTTGGCGATGACCGGCTGGGTCTCCTCGCCATACTTCAGCGTCACCAGGTGGCCGAGCAACTTGCCGGTGTAGAGGTTCTTGCGGAAGTCCTTCTCGTTGACCGAGATGGCCACCGGAGCCTTGCCGCCACCGTACAGGATGCCGGGCACCGCGCCGCTGCGGCGGGCCGCGCGGGCGCCGCCGGTGCCGGTGTTGTCGCGCACGTCGACGTTCAGAATGATCTCAGCCATCGGCCTGCCTCAACAACGGACGCCGCGCCGGTCAATCGGTCCGCGCGGCGGGGATCGCATCCCTCGAATTCAAGAGGGCGGGCTATTACACGCCCGCGCCCCCGGACGCAACCGGCCAGGCTCGGTACGGCGTCGTCGTCTCAGGACTGGCCCGGCGCCGGGGCCTGATCCGCGGCAGCCACGGCCCCCGCCGCGGTCGATTGTGCGGGCGGCGTGCCGGCCAGGGTCGGGGCCGGCGTCAACTGGGCGCGGGCCGGGCCCGTGCCCTCCGCCGTGCAGACGGCGATGTCGCGCACGATGTGCTGACCGACGCAGAAGATGTCCTCATAGTGCGGACGGGCGGCCGCCAGACACTGGAACAGGTTCAGCTTCGTCATGTTGAAGCAGAACTCGCTGTTGGTCTCGACGATCAGCGCGTCGGTCTGGGCCCGGTACTCCTCGCCCCCGGCCCCGAGAGCGGCCAGGGCGGCGATGGCCAGGGCGTTGATCACGACCGGCGTATAGGGGGGCGCGGCGCGCCCGGCGGCCAGGTTAAGTCCCTCGCCGGAATGGGCCGCCGAGAACAGGCGCGCCGATTCTTCCGGAGACGGCAGCATGCGCGTGACCGACAGGGCCTTGGCGCTCTCGAGACGGGCGGGGCGGTCGGCGACCGGTGTGGAGGCCCAGCGGCGGCGCGGATCGCTGCGCTCCTGAATCTTGTAGGCGTCTTCCTCGACCGCTGCGGCGACCGTGGTCAGGGCGGTAATGTCGGCCCCCAGGGTGGCCACGATCAGACCCGCCGCCTGATCGGCGCCGGGCAGGGTCGCCGCATAGGCGGGGTCGGCCAGGATCCGGCCGATGATCTGCTCGCGCTGGGCCGGA
The DNA here is from genome assembly GCA_945874855.1 of Brevundimonas vancanneytii. Classification (GTDB taxonomy): domain Bacteria; phylum Pseudomonadota; class Alphaproteobacteria; order Caulobacterales; family Caulobacteraceae; genus Brevundimonas; species Brevundimonas vancanneytii_A. The sequence continues at coordinate 414 of CAMCIP010000015.1, read as the reverse complement.
TCCGCGGCATAGGTGCGCACACCGGCCACGAACTCGGGCGACTGCAGGGCGAGGATGGCGCCATAGGCGATCATGCCCCGCGACAGCTGGGTCGGTTCGAAGGCGGCGCCCTTGCGGATCGCGTTCTGGATGGCCTCCGGATTCGCGAAGCCGGCCTCGATACTGCCGACGTCGCGGATGAAGGTCACATAGACGGCCGCGGCTTCGGCGATGCCGCCGTTCAGCGCCAGGGCGGGCGGCGGCGGGGGCGGCGGCGGGGGCGCCGGCGGCGGGGGCGGGGGCTCAGGCGTGGCGCAGCCGGCCAGAACGGCGACGGCGGCGACGGCCGCTATCGACAGGTGGTGGCGCGCGAAAGCCCGAACCATCGGCGATCTCCCAGGTGATTGACCCGGCGTCCCGGGCAGCGTCGGCGGG
>CAMCIP010000014.1 GCA_945874855.1 Brevundimonas vancanneytii | reverse complement strand
TGCCCGCATGATCGGCACCGAACGCTGGGCCACGTCAGTCACGAGCTCGCGGTCACGCGCCTCAAGCCGGCTGAGGCTGGCGCGCGAGATGAGCAGGGCGTCCGGCAGATAGGAGTGCTCGGTGATGCTGAGGTAGCGCGCGACCTCGAACTGGCGGCTGGACTGGTAGCTGGGCCAGTTGTTCTCGGCCCCGTCGATCAGGTGTGTCTGGAGCGACGAGAAGGTGGCGCTGAAGCCCAGTGGCGTCGGGTTGGCCCCCATGGCCCGCAGGGTGTCAAGGAACACATCGGATTGGGGCGCGCGGATCTTCAGGCCCTGGAGTTGGCCCGGTTCGGTCACCGGCTTCCGGACATTGTAGAGGTTGCGGGGGCCGGCGTCGTAATAGGCAAGTCCGATCAGTCCGCGGCCTTCGAAAATGTTGAGCAGGTCGTGGCCGATCGGGCCGTCGATGACGCTGCGAATGTGTTCGGCCGAACGATAGACGTAGGGCAGGGAGAGCAGGACGGTCTGCGGGAAGGCGTTGTTCAGCGCCGCCACCGAGACCCGGCAGATGTCGATCGCCTCGAAGCGGGTCAGGCCGATCGAGTCGTCCTCGGAACCCAGCTGGCCGGAGGGATACTGCCGGATCCGGACCCGGCCCTCCGTCAGACGCTCCAGCTCCTCGCCGATCCAGCCCACGGCGGTGACCGTGGGATAGTCGGCCGGGTGGACATCGGCGGCCTTGAGCGGCGAATTCGCGGCGTCAGGACGGGAACAGGCGGCCACGCCAGCAAGACCGGCGAGGGCGAAGGCGCGACGACTGAGGCTCATGCGACGGCTCCGACAGCCGGGACGGCGACACAGGCGATGCGCCCGTCGTCGCCGAAGTCGGCGACTGCGGACTGGCCAATCTCGATGCGGTGCACCCCGGTCGCGGCCCCGGTCGAGATCAGTTGGCCGGCGTCCAGCCGGCGTCCCCGGGTCTCCAGCAGGTTCAGAAGGAAGGCGAGCGAGTCCAGCGGGCCGCCGGGGATGGAGCGGGCGCCGCCCTCGCCGACCTCGGCCCCGTCGATCTCGACCCGACACGCCAGGCCGTCAAGGCGCTCGCGCCAGTTGACCACGGCGGCCCCGAGAATGAGGCCGGCATTGTTGCCAAAGTCCGAGGCGGTGACCGCCGGGCCGTGGTCATTGATGCCGGCGAAGGGGCTGCCGGCGATCTCGATGCCGATATGCACGGCCGAGACATAGGCTGCCACCGAGTCCGCGCGCCAGGGTTCGCCGCTGCCCGGCCGCACCGGCGGAGGTTCTGCGATCTCCAGCACATACTCGGCCTCGACCGCAGCAAAGCCACCGCCGATGACGCCAAAGGCGGTCGGTTCAGGACCGGCCAGCCAGACGTTGCGACTGAAGATCGGGCCCGCCAGTCGGCCCGCGCCGAAGCGAACGTCGAGTGGGGGTGGAACGCGGCCCAGCTTCCAGCCGGCGATCCGGTCCGGCCAGGCGGAGATCGCCTCGTCCTGGATGCGATAGGCGGCGTCCAGCGTCGCGGGTGCCGCACCCGGATAGACAGGCAGGGCGCGCCATGTCCGCCGGGCGGCCACAAAGGCCTCGGCGATGGGCGAAACGGTCGAAATGTCGAGCGTGTGGCTCACGCGGCCTCCCCGGATTGCGCGGACATTGCGCATCAAGGAAACCGGTGTCAATTTGAATCCCGTTGCCCCTGTCGGGCGGCTCACCGAGACGGTCGCGCATCGACGCGGCCCGCCATAGGATGGAAACCATGCGCCTGTCCCTCCGCCTCGCCGGTCTCGTCGCGACGCTGATCGCCCTGTCCGTTCCCGCCGTCGCCTCGGCCCAGATCTTCGGCCTGGGCCGCCGCGCCGAGCCGGCGCCCGCCGCCGCGCCGGTGGCCTTCCCGGGCGCCCTGGGCTGGGCCGCGGCCACGCCAGGCGGTCGTGGCGGCCGGATCATTCGCGTCACCACCCTGGCGTCCGAAGGGCCCGGCTCGCTGCGCGAGGCGATCGAGGCCGAGGGCCCGCGCATCGTGGTGTTCGAGGTCGGCGGTGTGATCGACCTCGGGAAAAAGACCCTGGTCCTGCGCAACCCCTTCATCACCATCGCCGGCCAGACGGCACCCTCGCCGGGCATCACCCTGATCCGTGGTGGCATGGACATCCGGGGCCACGACGTGATCGTCCAGCACCTGCGTATCCGTCCGGGCTCGGCCGGCGGCGAGTGGATGAGCGGCTGGGACGAGGACGGCATCGCCACCGTCGGCGCCCACAATGTCATCATCGACCACAACAGCCTGACCTGGGCCACCGACGAGAACCTGTCCGCCTCCGGTCCGCGCTTCACCGGCTCCACGCCCGAGGAATGGCGCCAGGGCACCAGCCGCAACATCACCTTCTCGAACAACATCTCGGGCGAGAGCCTGGCCTATTCGACCCATTCCAAGGGCGAGCACTCCAAGGGCTCGCTGATCCATGACAACGTCACGGGCCTGCTGATCGTCGGCAATCTGTACGCCCACAACTATGAGCGCAGCCCGCTGTTCAAGGGCGGAGTGCACGGCATCATCGCCAACAATCTGATCTACAATCCGGGGCCGCGCGCCATCCACTACAACCTCGCGCCCGAGGAGTGGGGGAGCGTGCCGTTCGAGGTCGGCAGGATGACCGTCATCGGCAATGTGCTGCGCGCCGGTCCGTCGACGCCGACCGACCGCCTCGCCTTCATGATGATCGGCGGCGCGGGCGACGTCGAATACTATGGCCGGGACAACATCGCTGTGGACCAGGTCGGCGAACCGATCCGCATGTTCGGCCGCTATACGACGACGAGCGCCCGCATCATCGAGGTGCGCCGTCCGCCCGTCTGGTGGGAGGGGCTGGAGCCGATCCCGGCCGTCGACGTGCAACGGGCGGTTCTGGCCAATGTCGGCGCCCGGCCCTGGGACCGGGACCAGCGCGATGTCCTGCTGATCGCGGAGGTGGCCGAGGGCCGCGGCGAGATCATCGACCACGAGCGCGAGGTCGGCGGCTATCCGGCTGTGACCGAGCCGACGCGCAAGCCCTTCGTCGAGGCCGACTGGGACCTGTCGACCATGACGCCCCTGCGCGACGACGTGCTGGACCGCCCGGCGACGCGCCGGGGGACCTAGGTGAGCGGGGGCGCGAGCCCCTTCATCTCGGCCTCGATGTTGCGGACCTCTCCGGCCTCGAAGCTGGCGACGGGATAGGCGCAGTAGTCGGCGGCGTAGTAGGCGCTGGGCCGGTGGTTGCCGCTGGCGCCGAGGCCCCCGAAGGGCATGTCGCCCGCGGCACCCGTGGTCGGGCGATTGAAGTTGACCACGCCGGCGCGGATGCGGCGCACGAACCGCTCCCAATTGGCCGGGTCGTCGCTGACGAGGCCCGCGGACAGGCCGTAGCGGGTGGCGTTGGCGGCCTCGATCGCGGCGTCGAAAGTCGGGGCGCGGGTGACCGACAGGAAGGGGGCGAAGATCTCCTCGTCCGGCACGTCCACGCCGGTGACGTCGATCAGGGCCGGATGGACGAAGGCGTCGGACAGGCCCTCGACCGGGCCCGTATAGCGGATCACCCGCGCACCCGCGTCGATGCGCGCCTGCAGGGCCTGGCGCGCCTGGGCGGCGGCGCGGGCGGAGATCAGCGGCCCGCCGAACGGCTCCGGCGAACTGTTCCAGGGCGCGTAGGTCAGCCGGGCCATTAGCGCGGCCACTGCCTCGACCACGGCGTCGCCCTTCGGCCCGGCTTCCACAACCAACCGCCGGGCGCAGGAGCAGCGCTGGCCGGTGGTGACGAAGGCGCTCATGGCGACGATGCCGGCCACGGCCTCCGCGTCCGCCGCGTCCCAGACCACCAGCGGATTGTTGCCGCCCAGCTCGAGCGCGAGGATGACGTGCGGATCATCGGCGAATTTGCGCCGGAAATGGGCGCCGGCTGCGCCGGAGCCGGTGAACATCAGGGCGGCGATCGGCTGGTCCAGCAAGGCCGCGCCGACGTCGCGCCCGCCCTGCACCAGGTTGACCACGCCCTCGGGCAGGTCTGCCTCGGCGAAACAGTCGGCCATCAGCTGGCCGGTCATCGGAGCCTCTTCCGACGGCTTGAACACGACAGTGTCGCCGGCCAGCAGGGCCGGGACGATGTGTCCGTTGGGCAGGTGGCCGGGGAAGTTGAATGGGCCCAGCACCGCCGCCACGCCATGGGGCCGGTGGCGCAGCACGGCGCGGCCGAAGCCCGTTGCGGTCTCGCGCTCGCCGGTGCGCTCGTCATAGGCGCGGATCGAGATGTCGACCTTGCCCTGCATGGCCGCCAGCTCGGCCGTGGTCTCCCACAGGGCCTTGCCGGTCTCGCGGCTGATGGTCTCGGCGATCTGCGGCGCGCGGGCCTTCAGCGCGGCCTGATAGCGTTTCAGGGCGTCGATGCGGTCCTGGCGTGGGCGGTCGGCCCAGTCGGGGAAGGCGGCGCGGGCCCGGTCCACGGCGGCGGCGATCCCGGCGGGGGTGGACTCGGGTCCTTCCCAGACGGTGTCGCCGGTGGCGGGATCGGTGGAGGTCAGCTGGGTCATGGGGCTCAGGTCTTGATGCGGACGATGTCGCCCTGACGCACCTTCAGCGCGTCGGCGGTGTCGCGGGAGATGACGGCGGTGTCGCCTTCGACCACGGCCTTCTGGCGCACGGCGCGGAAGGCGGCGACGGAGGCAGTGGAGATCAGGGCGGGCAGTTCGGCGTCCACCTCGTCCACGATCTCGGCAGACAGGGCGCGGGCGTCGCGCACGGTGCGGATGTCGTCGCGGCGGCAGGTGACGGTGGGGCCGGCGTCGAAGATGTCGACCAGGCCGTTGGGCCGGAAGCCCTCGGACTCCAGCAGCGCCATGGCGGGCACCCCTTGCGGATGGACCTTGCCGATCACCGCGCGGGCGGGCTCGGGGAGAAGTTCGACATAGATGGGCTCTCGCGGGGCCAGGTCCAGGATGAACTGCTTGTCCGTCGCGCCGGTCATGCGATCGGCCTCGTCGAACTCCATGGGGAAGAATTTGTGCGCCACATGGTCCCAGAACGGGCAGGCCCCGTCGGGGGTGAAGACGCCGCGCAACTCGGCCAGCACGGTCTCGGAGAACAGCTGCGGCTCGGCCCCGATCAGCATGTAGCGGCTTTGGCTGAGCAGGCGGCCCGCCCCGCCCTTGCGGCGGTCAGCCTTGAGGAACAGCGAGCCGACCTCGGACCAGCCACTGCATTCGTTGACCAGTTTCAGCGTCTGGTGCTCCAGCCGGATGCCCAGGCTGGGCGAGGACTGGGTGGTGTTCTGGACGCGGAAGCTGAAGAAGGGCCGCTTGAGGCCCACCGCCGCCTTGACCGAGCCGACGCCGTCGACGTCGCCCGTGTCGGTCTCCTCCAGCATCAGGGTGAACCACCGCTCAGGGACGGGGACCTCTGCCCGGAAGCTGGCATGGCTGAGATCCAGCCGTTCGACCAGCTGGTCAGGATCTTCGGGCAGGCTGGTGAAGCCCGGCCCCGACAGGATGGCCAGCTCCAGCAGGAAGTCGAGGTCGGCGGGACCGGCGGGGCGAACGACCAGCATGCAGGTTACATCGTCTCCAGGCGCAGGGACTTCAGCTTCAGGGCGTCGATCTCGCCGGAGGCGACCCGGCACAGGATCAGGGCCGACAGGCGGGCGCGGTCGCCGAAACTGTCGGGCCAGGCGAACTCCTGATCCGAGTGGATGTCGCCGCCCAGGACGCCCAGGGTGTCGACGTTGGGCAGGCCGGCGGCGTGCAGATTGTTGCCCTCGCACACCCCGCCCGAAGGCTTCCAGGCGATCGTCTGGCCCAGCAGATCGCCCGTCTGGCGCACGGCCTCGAACAGGGCGGTCTGGGCGGCGTCCATGGGCTTGGGCGCTCGCGTCATGCCGCCATGCAGATGCAGGCTGAGGCCGGGCAGGGGAGGGTCGGCCGCGATCTCGGACACCGCATCGGTGACCCAGGCCGCGGACTGCGAGTCCGGCACGCGCACGTTGAAGCGGACCACGGCGCGGTCGGCGACGACGTTCAGGGCCCCGCCGCCCGAGATCTTCGCCACATTGACGGTGACGCCCTCGCGCCGGCCATTCAGCTGGTGCAGCCGGGCCGCGACCATCGCCGCCCCGGCCACGGCATTGGCGCCCTCATGGAAGGCGCGGCCGGCGTGGGCGGCCTTGCCGTGGACGACCAGATGGAAGTTTCCGCTGCCCTTGCGCGCGCCGGCCAGGGTGCCGTCCGACAGGGCCGGCTCATAGGTCAGTCCCAGATGGCCGCGCGCGCCCAGTTCGGCCAGCAGCGGGGCCGAGCCGGGTGAGCCGATCTCCTCGTCCGGAGAGAGCAGGACGGTCCAGCCCACACCGTGGCGGTCCGGATGGGTCTCGAAAGCTGCCAGCGCCCCCAGCATCACGGAAATACCGCCCTTCATGTCGGCGACGCCCGGACCGTTCAGCGCGCCGTCAGGACGGCGCACCACGGTCTGGAAGCCCGAGTCGGCGGGGAAGACGGTGTCATAGTGGCCGGTCAGCACTATCTGGACCGGCGCATCGGGCCGGCAGGTCAGCTGCAGGGCCGGGGCGTGCGCGCGCCGCCTCGCTTCGCCGTCCTCGCCGACCACGACGGACGCCGCGGTGGCGACCTGCGTCGCCTCACATGGCAGGGTGGCGGCCGCGGCCTCCAGTTCTGCGAGCATGCGGGTCAGGCCGTCCGCATTGCCGCTGCCTGAGTTGATGCCGGCCCACGTCACTGCGCGCGACACCAGCCGATCGGCCGAACCGGTGACCTGATCGAGCACGGAGCGTTCGGCGGCCGAGAGGAGCATGGGGCGTGCCTTAGCGGCCGCCGCAGCAAAGGTGAAGGGAAGGACGGGCTTCGCATCGCCGAAGCGGGGCAGTAGGTTGTGACCGGGATTGGGGATGACGATGATTTTCCGGATGCAGATGCTGAACCCGGCCGCGCCGCTCGACGATGAGGCCGCCGCGCGCGCTGCGGCCGGCGCGGCCTCCGTGGCCCTGGTGATTTCCGGGGTCATGTCGGCCCTTGGCGCAGCCCTGATGGTTCCCCGTCTCGGGGCGTTGCGGGCGCTGGCGATGGAGGAGGCGCGCCTGCTGGCGGATCAGTCGCCCCAGGCCGGGGCCATGTTGCAGGGCATGATTCAGAACGGCCTCGCCGAATGGAGCGTCGCGATCGTCGCCTTGTGGGCCGTGATCCAGTTCATCCTGGCTTCGTGGCAGTGGCGACGACCGAACCAGACGATCCCCCTCTTCATGATCGTCCTCCTGGTCTACCGGCTCGGCGATCGAGGCCTTGAGGGGATCGCCGACCCTTCCCGGCTCACGCCGATGGCCGGCGCGACGCTGGGCCTTCTCCTGGTGTGTCTCTGGCTTCATGTCGTCGCCGTCCGGGGCGCGGCGCGACTGGCGGCCCTGCGGCGTTCGGCCTGAGCGGCCTCAGCGGTTCGGTCGGCGGTCCGTCAGGCCCTCCGCGCGGCCGCTTTCGCGTCGCCAGCGGATCGACAGACTGGCCTCGCCCTGACCGCCGAAGCGGGAGGTGACCGCCAGGTTGCGCCGCGGCTGCCACTCGACGCTGACGGCGGCGCCGCCCTCGCCACCGCCGATGACCTCCAGGTAGACGTCGTCGGAGATGTAGCGGCCACCGGACACCGTCAGGTTTGAGGCCTCCCCGCCGAACGACAGGCGGTCGAGTCTCGTCAGCTCGCGAAGGCTACCGATGACGTCGAAGCCGCCTCCGCCTGCCAGCGATGCGATGCCCGAGGCCAGCTGGGCCGCCTCGAGCGGCGACAACTGGGAGGCGGAACGGCCGAACAGGACCTGGGACAGGATCTCGTCCTGCGGCAGCGCGGGTGTCGAGCCGAGCGCGATCACAGGCCTGGCCGCCGTGCCGGTGACCCTGATGGTGGCGGTCAGGGCAGGGTCCTCGCGCGCGGCCTCCAGGCTGAGGCGGATCTGACCGGGGTCGGTCGACAGCTCGACCCGGCTGTCATCGTCGATGATGAAGCGCTTGCCGGCGAGCTCATAGTCACCACGGATCACCCGGGCGGTGCCCGACAGGGTGGGCCGTGCCAGGGTGCCCCCAACGGTTGCCGTGACTCCCATTTCGACGTTCAGGCCGCGGCCCACGACGCGAACATTGCCGCGAGGTGAGCGGATTTCGATGTCGAGGCCGATCTGTGGTCCTTTCGCCGGGACCACGGCTGCCGCGTCGTCATCGTCGAGGCCGTCAGGGCGGTTCACCTCGACAACGTCCATGCGGACGATGCCGTTGGATCCTGGCAGATTGGGCTCGATGCGCGCCTCGTCGACGTCCAGCCGCCCTGTCAACTGGATGTCGCCGTCCGAAGCCCGCACGACGGTCAACGGACCCGAGGCGCGGGCGTTGGCCAGGTCGTTGTCGATGATGCGGAAGCGCGTGAGGGTCAGCTGCAGGTTTGACCCGCTCCCCTGTTGCAATCCCAGCCGCCCGTCGCCCGTGACCACACCGCCGTCGCCGTCCGTTGCGCCGAAGCGATCGACGAGGGCGGTCTCGTCGTCGAACCGGACCGACAGACCCAGATTGGCCAGCCGCAGGCCTGTGCCGGCGTCCCGGAAGTCGCCCTCGCTCATGTCCAGGCGGCCTGTCAGGCGCGGCTCGTTCAGGGTGCCGCCCAACTGGACCCGGGCGGCGACCTGACCAGACAGGGTCCGTTGACCGCCGACGAAAAGGTCCCAGATCGGGCGGATCTCGCCGCTCGCCGACACCTGGCCGGAAAGGGGTCCGGTCCGGGCGATGGCCAGCCGCAGCGGCGAGGCCGAGGCGACGACAGGCAGGGTCACGTCGGCCGAGGCCCGCACGGCGTCGCCGTCCCGCGCCGTGGCGACCAGACGCAGGGCGTCGTCGACGAGGGTGGCTTCCACGCGCCCGTCGACCGAGACGCTGCGGGGGGCGTCGACGCTGCGCACACCCTCAAGGGCGAAGGCCGCGGAGCCGTCCAGTTCGCCGCCCGCGCCGCGCAGGGTGACAGTGCCTGTCGCCCGCCCCCGGAGGTTGGGGGCCAGGGACCCGAGTTCGACGCCGGTCAGATCCGCCTGCATGAAGGTAGCCCGGGCGTCGGCGCGGTATTCGCCGATCAGGACGCCCCCGCCGACGGTCAGGTCCGCCCGCACAACACGGCCGTCCTCGGCGAGGGCGAGAATGACGGGCTTGCGGGTGGTGAAGGCGATCTCGCGGGCGCGGCCACTTCCGGTCAGGGTCACGGTCTGGGCGTCGCCATTTCGGGCATAGATGCCCTCACCTTCGAACTGGACCGGGGTCGCGCCGCCGATGTCGACAGAGGCGTTGAAGGGCAGCCGCGACAGCGATCCCGCGCCCTCCAGCCTCAGGGTCCGGAGGGTCAGGTCCGAGCCGGTCAGGATGACGTTGCGGCCGTTGACGGACAGCACGGCCGATTCCGACGCGTCGCCGTCGGTCAGGCGGATGCGTCCGTCCAGCGAGCCGGCCCGCAGGAAGGCGCCGGGTCGGGCCGAGAAGGTCAGGTCGGCGCTGGAGGGGAAGCCGCGGGCCAGGGTCACGTCGCCCTGGGCCACCACGCCGCCGGCGTTCAGATCCATGTCGGTCAGGCGGATGCGTTCGTCTCGAAACGACAGGCTCGCGACGCCGCGGGCGGGCCCGTAGGCGGAGCCCGCCGTCATGGCGATCCGTCCGTCGGACCCGCCGTCAGTCCGGGCGAAGGTCAGGGTCATGCGGGCGTCGGTCAGACCGAGGGTCCCGACCTCGATCCGGTCGAAGCCGGCGTTCAGATCTGCCCGGGGCCGGGCGAAGGTGCCGGTCAGGGCCCCGTCGCCGCGCATGTCGCCCACCACCTCGACCGGGCCCACGCCGAACGGACCGGTCGCGGCCCAGTCCAGCGCCAGCCGCATGGACCCGTCGAAGCCGATCAGGCCCTGGGCCGAGGCCGTGCCGGCCGCGCCGGTCAGGGCGCTTCGGTCGATGGCGATGCGGCCGTCCCGCAGCGCACCTGTGGCCTGCAGGCGTGGCTGGGCCCCCAACAGGCGGTCGGCCTCACCGAGGCCGAGGCGCAGATCGCGGCCGCGGCCGTCGAAGCTGATCTGCCATTCGCCGCCGACGTCGGCGGCCGAGGCGGTCACGGGTCCGCCGAAGGCGCCGGAGGCGCGGGGGCTGACGCGAGCCAGGTCGGTGATCTCTGCGCGGCCGCGGAAGGCCAGGGCGCCGCCCAGGCCGCGCGAGCCTGTGCCCTCGACCTTCAGCCCGCGCCCGGTCAGGTCGAGACGCCGCAGCAGCAGGGCCCCGTCCGGATCGCGAACGGCGCCAAGCTCGACATAGGCCGACTGGCCGAGCAGGCCGCCGATCAGGCCCTCATTGGAGCCGCCCGTCGCCGCCAGGCGGCCGTCCAGGGTGAGACGCCCGCCGCGCGCCCCGAGGGTGACGGGACCGGCCAGCTGCCGGGCCCGCCAGCTGGCCAGATCGGCGTTGAGGACGCTCATCTGGCCGTCCAGTGTCCAGACGTCCGCGTCACCGGACCAGGTTCCGAGGAAGGCCGCACCGCCCCCCAGGCTTGTCCCGGACAGCCGGGCCAGGGACGGCGTGGCGACCCGCACCTCCAGGCCGTCGGGCACGGACTGGTCGCTCAGCCGGACGAGGCCCCGGGCCCGTGACGTGAAATTCCGGGCCCTGAAATCCCAGGCCAGGTTGTGAAAGCCGTCCCGGTCCCTGTCCGGCACACTGGCGATCCCGAACACCGCGGTCCGGCCCAGGCGGCGTGCGAAGTCCGCCAGCAGGTCCGACCGTTCGAAACTCACATAGCCCGAGGCCCTGGAGCCGGTCCCGGCGAAGGTCCCGCGGATGCGCAGGGGGATGAAGTCGCCCGTGCGGACCTCGGCGTCGACCAGGGTGCCTGTGACCACCGCGCGGGCCGAGAAGGGCCGGTCGGGCGAATAGCCCAGGGCGCCCGACAGGGGGCCGCCCCGGGCTTCCTCTGCCCGCAGGTTCAGGCGCAGGTCGGACAGGGCGTCGCCCATGACGCCCTGGGCCCGCAGATAGTCGCCGGTGCGGCTCATGCTGACGGCGGACACCCGGGCCGACTTGTCGCCGCGGCGCGGCACATCGGCCTCGCCGGAGAGTTGCCAGCGGCCGTATTCCTTCGAGAAGCCCTCCAGCAGCTCGATCCCGGCGGTGAAGGAGTCGATGTCGATGTCGAGCGGCAGGGGCCTGGGCGGATCCGTAGAGGCCTCGACCAGGGGGCGGCGCAGGACGCGCACGGTGCGCGCCGTGATCTGGTCGGCGTGGAAACGGCGCGCCAGCAGCGGCAGGTAGCTCCAGTCCACACGCACGTCCGACGCTTCCAGCCAGACCCCCTCCACGTCCGTGACGGTGACGCGGCCGATGGTGAAGTCGTCGAACAGGTCGCCGCGGACGTCTTCTACGTTGATGCGCCCAAAGCGGCCGATCTTCTGGCCGGCGACGAAACTGGTCACCAGGTCGCGGCCCGGCCCGGACAACAGGTAGAGCCGCCCGCCGACCAGGAGGACGACGAGCAGGGCCGCCAGCGCGGCCACGCCGACGCCGCCGAAAAAGGCGAGGGCCTGCAGCCGCGTGCGCTTGCGTCGCTCGACCTGGGCCGGGGTGTGTTCGGGCGAAACGGGCGGTGATGCGTCGGCGTTCATCAGAAGGCCTGGCCGATGCTGATGTAGATCTGGAAGTCGGCGTCGCCGTCGCGCTTGTCCAGCGGAAAGGCCAGGTCGGCCCGGATGGGACCGAACGGCAGATCATAGCGGACGCCGACACCGACGCCGAAGCGGGCCTGTCCCGGGTCCGGGACCTGATCGAAGCCGATAGCACCGGCGTCGATGAAGGCGGCCATGCCCAGCGGGCCGCGGATCCGGCGGCGCACCTCGACGGAGGCCTCGAACAGGGAGACGCCGCCGCGCGGCGTGTTGTCGGGCAGGCGGGGTCCCACCCCCTGGAAAGCATAGCCGCGCACCGAGCCGCCGCCGCCGGAGTAGAACAGCCGGTCCGACGGGACCGTCAGTTCGTCCCCGCCGAGGACGCTGCCGACGCGCAGCCGGCCGGCCAGCACGGTGACGCCGTCGTTCTGCAGGGGCAGATAGGCGCTGAGCTGGGCCTCGGTCCGGACGAACAGCACTGTGTCCTCGCCGGTCACCGCGGTGGGCTGGGCCGAGACGAACAGTCGCCAGCCGGTTGTCGGGTCGAGAGGATCGTTGGCGGCGTCGACATAGGCACCGCCGCGCAGGGTCAGGATCGCCAGATCGCGGTCGAAGTCGACCGGCAGACCGCGCACCGGGTCGAACCGGCTTTCCTGATACTGGCCCGCGTCGACGCCGACGCCGTAGCTGAAGTAGGAGGTGCGGCCCCAGCGCTGGCGCAGATCTGCCGACGCCGATACGGCCGAACGCACATAGGCGTCGGTGTCCTCGTTCACCAGGGCGCCGGACAGGGTCAGGGTGCGGCCGGGACGGCGCCAGTGCGGCAGGCTGAGATCGGCACCGATGCGGCTGTCGATGCCGGCGATGCGGGCTTGCCAGCGCAGGGTGTCGGCCCGGCCGAAACGGTTGTGGTGGGTCCAGATGGCGTCGATGCCCGCGCCTTCGGACGTCGACACCGTGGCGCCAATCTCCAGGACACGGCGAGGCCGGTCCGTCAGGGAGACGACCACCGGCCGGTCGCCCTCCGCCGTCGACTGCCCGGCCGGGGCAAGGGCCACGCCGACGCCGTCGTAGACGCCGGTTTCCAGCAGGCGCCGTTCCAGTTCGGCGACCTGCTCGGGATCATAGCGATCGCCTTCCTCCCAGGGGCGCAGATAGTCGACCCAGTCCGGACTGGTGCGGCCCCGGGTTTCGAGCTGCACACCGTCCAGGGTGACCAGGGGGCCGGCATCGATCCGGAACTCGGGCTCCACCGTGCGCACCGCATGGTCGACGACGACCCGGCGCGGCGCGGCCCGGGCGTCGGCGTGTCCGAGGCGCGACAGTCCGGCGACCAGGCGGCCCTCGGCGGCGATCACCTCGACGGCGCGGCCGGGCTGGCCGGTGGCGAGGCCCATTTCCGATCGCACGGCGGCGTCGATCTCGGGTTCGGGCACCTCATCCGTCCAGGTGACGGTGGGCGCCGCGAAGACGAAGCGCTCGCCGGGGATGATCACCACCACGGCCAGGGCGGTCTCCTCGCCCTCGACCTCGTCCTGGACGATGGCCTGATAGTAGCCCTCGGAGCGGAGCAGGGCGGTGGCGTCCTCCGCGGCGGCACGCGCCCGGCGGCGGGCCTCGAAGCGGCTGCCCGGAGGACCGTCTGATTCGCCGACGGCCTGCACCAGGCGACGACGCAGGTCGGGGTCCAGCTCGCCCCGGATCTCGGCCGTCGGGTCCGCCCAGGCCGCGGCCGTCCAGACGGCCCAGACCGTCAGCCCCAGGCCGAGCTTCTGAAGGATGGATCGCAATCGGTCGCCTGGTCTGGGCGGCGCGTGCGCCCGGCAGGGACGCGACGGAGGCCGGTCGTCAGTAGAAGAGGGTTTCGCTTTCGGGGCGGACGGTTTCCTCGGACGAACGCTTGTCGTCGGGCAGGGCTGTGGTGTCGGTGGGCGGGGTCGCGGGCGAGGCTTCGGCCGGGGCCGGCACGGGCTCTGCCGGCGGCGGAACGGTCTCCATCGGCGGCATGGGCTCGAGGCCGGCGTCGTCCTCGCGCGGCTGCTCGCAGCCCGCCACGGTCAGGGCCGCGCCCATGGCGGCAAGAGCCAGAATTCGTTTCATCGTTCGCGTCCCCCGCAAAGTCCAGACGGCCGAAACGCCCGGCCACTCGAGGTGTTCCATACCGAGGATCGCCCCTGCGGTCACGGGGGGTGGCGACGCAACCCTTCGTTTGCCTTTTGGTCGCAGACTCACGTTCGAGGGAGGCACCGATCCATGCCGAAATCCGGCTATGCCTTTGTGGCCCGCGTGCGCCGCCGGGAGCTTCCGACCCGAATCGCCCTGGCGGCCTTCATCGGTGCGACGGCCTGGGTCATCGACCGGTCGATCTGGCCCCTTTGGTGGTTCGTGGCGGTCATCGTGACCCAGGCGATCGACTGGGCCGTGTTCCGGCGGCTGAGCCGCGAGGGGGCCGTGGACCCGACCGGGGTCTATCGCGGCCTGTGCTGGGCGTCGGCCGTCCTGACCGGGGCGGTCTATTCCGGCATCGCGGCTCACCTGTGGTTCCAGGGAGGGGTCACCGGCCAGCAGTTCGCCATGGTCCAGATCGCCGGCGCCCTGCTGCACGTCAGCCTGCACATGCACCATCAGCGGGCCCTTCTGATCGCGGCCGTGACGCCGCATGTGCTGTATTTCCTCGGCCTGCCACTGGTCAGCGCCGCCCTGAACGGGTCCTGGGTCGAGGTGCTCGTCGCGGTCGGCTGTGTTCTGTACCTGACCCATATGGTCGCGGCCGTGCGCCAGACCTCGGCGACCACCCGGGCCCTGCGTGAGGCGGGCGAGGAGGCCCGGCGCGAGCGGGGCGCGGCCCAGGTGGCCAACGCCGCCAAGTCCGACTTCCTGGCCGTCATCAGCCACGAGATCCGCACGCCGATGAACGCCGTGCTGTCGGCCGCCAACCTGTTGCGGCGCACGCGGCTGGACGCCCGGCAGCGCGAGCATGTCGACATGTTGATGGACGCCGGCGACGTGCTGATGGGCCTGCTCAACGACGTGCTGGACTTCTCGAAGATCGAGGCCGGCAAGATGCAGCTGGAGCGCGCCGAGATGTCGGTGCGCGACCGGATCGCGGCCCTGTCGCGGATGTGGGCGCCGAAGGCCCTGTCGGCCGGAGTGCGGCTGAAGGTCGAGGTGGCCGATGACGTGCCCGAGGCAGTGCTGACCGATCCGCTGCGGGTGCAGCAGATCCTGTTCAACCTGCTGTCCAATGCCGTGAAGTTCACGCGTGACGGCGAGATCCGGGTGCGGGTCGATTGGGTCGCGGCGTCGTCGACCCTGGTCATGGCTGTCCAGGACACGGGCTGCGGCATCCCCGAGGATCGGCTGGCGAGCGTGTTCAACAGCTTCGAACAGGTCGAGGCCGGCACAACGCGGCGGTTCGGCGGCACGGGCCTGGGCCTGGCCATCAGCCGGCGTCTGGCCGAGCTGATGGGCGGGACGCTGACGGCGCGGAGCGTGGAGGGCGAGGGGTCGACCTTCACCCTGGCCCTGCCGGTCGAGGCCGTGGCCGAACCGGGGCGGGTCGAGGCGCCGACAGCTCCGGCCGAGACGCCGTCGCTGCAGGGGCGGCTGATCCTGGCGGCCGACGACCATGAGGTGAACCGGCGCATCCTGACGCTGTTGCTGGAGCCGCACGGCTGCCGGCTGGTGACGGTCGAGAATGGCGCCGAGGCGGTGGATGCCGCCGCCCTGACCCGGTTCGACCTGATCCTGATGGACATGCAGATGCCGGTCATGGACGGGCTGCAGGCCACCCGCGCGATCCGCGGCGGCGGAGCCAATGCCGACACGCCGGTGGTGGCCCTGACCGCCAATGCCCTGGACGTGCACCGCGCCGCCTGGGCCGAGGCGGGGGTGGCGCGCTTCCTGACCAAGCCGATCGATCCGACCCTGCTGGTGCAGACCCTGGCCGAGGCCTGCGCCGCGCCGCGGGCCGCGCGGGCCGCCGCCTAGACCGACCAGGCCTCCAGCGCGGCCTCGAGCGACAGGGGCACCACGTCGGGCGGGGCGCGGCCGTCGTCGCCGGCGAAGCGGGGCGCGGTCTGGGGGAAGCCGCGGGCGTCGAAGGTGCCGCGTCCCCGGTTGTGCGGATGGGCCGGCGCCTCCGCCAGGGTCAGCACGGGCGTGACGCAGGCCTCCGTGCCCGCAAAATGGTCGGCCCAGGCGTCGCGGGGACGGGCGGCGAAGGCGGCCTCCAGCCGGGCGTGCAGGGCGGGCCAGCCGGCGAGGTCGTACTGGGGCGCCTGGTCGGCGGGGATGTCGAGCCCGGCCAGCAGGGCGGCGTAGAAGCGCGGCTCCAGCGCGCCCACGGCCACGAACCGCCGGTCGGCGCAGGCATAGCAGCGATAGAAGGGGGCCCCGCCGTCCAGCAGATTGGCGCCCCGCGCGTCCGACCAGACGCCGCGCGCCCGCAGGGCCTGGAACAGGCCGGTCAGCAGGGCGGCGCCGTCGGTCATGGCGGCGTCGACCACCCGACCGCGGCCGGTACGGCGCGCCTCGATCACCCCGGCGGTCAGGCCGATGACCAGCCCCTGGGCCCCCGCCGCATAGTCGGCGATCAGGTTCAGCGGCGGGCGCGGCGGCCGGTCGGGCTCGCCCATGGCGTGCAGGGCGCCGGACAGGGCCAGATAGTTGAGGTCATGGCCCACCTGATCGGCCATGGGGCCGGTCTGGCCCCAGCCGGTGACCCGGCCGTAGACCAGCCGCGGGGCGCGTTCGGCGACGACGTCCGGCCCCAGGCCCAGCCGCTCCATGACGCCGGGGCGAAAGCCCTCGATCAGGGCGTCGGCGCGGGCCAGCAGGTGCAGCACGCGGTCGCGGTCGGCGGGCGACTTGAGGTCCACCGGCACGGCCGCCCGGCCCCGATGCAGGACGGCGCCCCCGACCTCGTCGAACACGGCCGCCCCGGCCGTAGCCGACCGCGTGAGGCGCAGCACCTGCGCCCCCAGGTCAGCCAGCATCATGCCGGCGAAGGTGACGGGCCCGAGGCCGTCGAACTCGATCACGCGCAGGTCGGAGAGGGGACGCATGGCGACGGGGTAGGACAGATGGGGGTCAGGGGGAAGACGGCGGGCAGGGGTTCTGGTGGGATCTGGAAACGGGGTCGTCGGGCCTTGCCGCTCCCACCCGGCGGCTCCGCCGACGCCCTCCCCCGCGGGGGGAGGGAGAATTGGGCGTGTGCCCCATCGCAGGCGTGCGGCGGGGATCGGAGGGCGGGCGGAGCGCCGGGCGCGAAGCCCGGACAAGAGGAGTATACCGTTTCGGCTTCGCGTGACGCTCCGCGCGGTTGGTTATTCGGAAGCCCTGCGCCGGGTGGCCGTTGTCGGGCCTTACCGCAGTCGCCTCCGGCGGGCAGGCTGCCCCTGCAGGCAGTCCTGGACCGGTCCGAGTATCCCCCTCGACCCATGCCGGGGACCATCTCGTGGTGATCCCCCTCGGCCGGGCGGCTTGCGCCGCCCGCCCCGCTCCAACCGCTCCCGCCGCTCGCCAAGGTCGCAGGCCTCACGAGCCCTCCAGGCGACGGGACGGGGGGAGTGTGGGGGCGGCTCGGACCCGGGCGGGCCGATCGGGGTGGGAAGCGCGACGGGCATTGATCGAGTTGGGAAAATCGGGGTGGGTTCCCCGAACCGGCGGGGTCGGGTCCGCAGCTACTGATCCCCTTCCCCTCTTCCTTCTCCCCTTGCGGGAGAAGGTGGCTCGCGGAGCGAGACGGATGAGGGGTGAATCCCGGTGTTGAGAGTTGGGGGTTCCCGGGTGCATCTCGCCCGCATCCTCCTACCCCTCATCCGACCGCCTTCGGCGCCCACCCGTTGTCGGCGCGCATGCGCCCCTCCTCCACCCGCAAGGGGAGAAGGAAGGGGAGAGGCTTCGACCTGATGCTGGCCACCCGATGACGCTCCCGCCCGCATCTGCTAGCCTCGCGGCATGAACATCAAGATCGTGGTCCATGAGGCGGAGGAGGGCGGTTTCTGGGGCGAGGCGCCGGCGCTGCCCGGCTGCGCCTCGCAGGGCGACACCCTCGAAGAGCTGATGGCCAACATGCGCGAGGCGATCGAGGGCTGGCTGGCCGCCGACATTCCCGCGCCGCGTCCCGGCGAACGGATCGTCGAGATCGCCGTGTGACGCCCCTCAGCGGCCCGGCCCTCTGCCGCGCGCTGGAACGCCACGGCTGGAGCCTGCTCCGCACCAACGGCAGCCACCACATCTACGGCAAGCCCGGAGAGGTCGCCCGCCTGTCCGTGCCCTGCCATGGGGCCAAGCCGCTCAAGCTCGGCCTGTTCCGCGCCCTGCTGAAGGCCGCATCCCTGACCGAAGCCGACCTCTGACCAACCTCCTCTTCCTCTGCGCCCGCAACCGCCTCCGCTCCCCCACGGCCGAGCGGGTCTTCGCCGGCCGCCCCGGCGTCGAGACCGTCCCGGATAGCGCCTGCGGCGCTTCCGGGATGACAAGGTGCCCTGTCGTCATCGGTGGTGGTTGAAGAGAGCC